>DAOUXC010000355.1 GCA_030666795.1 Desulfobacteraceae bacterium | reverse complement strand
GGGCTAAAGGTTCGGGATTTAAAAAGGTGGTGACACCGCCTGCCATGACAAAGGGGCAGGGGGCAAACCTTCTTTCGGCGAGAAGGGGAATCTTTGCCAATTCCAGGATTTTCAGGATATTGGGATAGTCATTTTCAAAAGAAAGGGAAAAGGCCACAATGTCGAAGTTTTGAAGGGGGGCTTGCGACTCCAATGAAAGAAGCGGTTTTCCTGCCCGAAGGTGGAGGGACATTTCCTGGCCTTCAGGCAGGAATACGCGCTCTGCAACAACATCGGATCTTTCGTTGAGAAGGTGGTAAACAATTTGAAAACCTAAGTTTGACATGCCTAAGCGGTAAAAATTGGGATATGCTAACGCAACAGACAGCTTGCCGCCCCAATCTTTTTTGACAAACCCCTTTTCCCTGGCTAACCTGGCCCTGTAAAGGGAGATAATATCGCCGGACACGTCTTTAAACCCAATAAGCAAAGTGAATCGTTGAACTTCGGATGACTGAATGCAACAATCGTTCACAGGTTCAGTGTTCGCCGTTCAGGGTTATGATTCGAACCTTAATTCGTGAACGGATACTAAATGCCTTGACCCATCAATCTGCCTTTGCCCTGAGAAAGGTGGGGTAATCCAGATTTTCCTTTGGACGAAATTTACTGAAAAAACCTTTCTTTCCTTCTTTTGCTCCGTTCTCATTCATTGTTGCCGAAAGCCCCTCGCCTTTTCTCTGGAAAGTGGGGGTATCGAGACATACGCCATTCATCTTTACAGTCCAGTCTTCTTCAGTATCTTCGGGGTCCGCATCTCTTATATTTACCACATTCGGATACTCATCAACGTAGACACTCCGTCGCCGGAAACCGTCGCCATTGTCGTTGATACCGGTAGCGATAACAGTTATCCGGATCTCGTCCCCCACGGCATCATCAAGAACTACACCCCATATGATTTCAGCATCCTTATTGACTTCGTCTTTGATAAAGTTGGAGGCCGCGTCGATTTCATCCATGGTCATGTCGGTAGGACCCGCTATATTCATAAGGACACCCTTGGCGCCGCTTATGGAAATATCTTCCAGAAGAGGGCTGTTAATGGCCATCTGGGCCGCCTCCAACCCCCTGTTTTCTCCACTGGCCCTTCCCACACCCATGATGGCCGTTCCCATCTGCTCCATTACCTTTTTAACATCGGCAAAATCCAGACTGATAAAACCATTGCTTATGATCAGATCGGATATGCCTTTGACGGCCTGGAGAAGGACTTCGTCCGCCCTCATGATAAGGTCTTTAAAAGTAGTTGACTTGCTGCCCAGGGTCTTGAGTCGTTCATTGGGGATGACAATGAGACTGTCTACCTCTGCCTTGAGTTTTTCAATCCCCTCCATGGCCCTTTTCATCCTCTTTTCCCCTTCAAAATTAAAGGGCTTT
Source organism: Desulfobacteraceae bacterium (assembly GCA_030666795.1). Classification (GTDB taxonomy): domain Bacteria; phylum Desulfobacterota; class DSM-4660; order Desulfatiglandales; family Desulfatiglandaceae; genus JAIOSR01. Next base: position 1,829 of record DAOUXC010000355.1, on the reverse strand, counting down.
GTCACCACGGCTACGGTCAGGGCGCCGCCTTCCCTGGCCTCACGCGCGATCACGGGCGATGCGCCTGTTCCTGTTCCGCCACCCATTCCGGCCGCAATGAAGACCATATCAGAGCCTGCAACGCATTCCCTGATATCATTGACACTTTCTTCGGCGGATTTCTCGCCGATCTCAGGATCCGCCCCCGCACCGAGACCCATGGTAACGGACGGACCAAGCTGGATTTTATAGGAGCACTCGGAACGGTCAAGGTCCTGACTATCGGTATTTGCAGCGATAAAATCCACACCCCTTAAACTTGACTTAATCATGTTGTTGATGGCATTGCCTCCAGCGCCACCGGCACCTACCACCTTGATCCTGGCATCGTACCTTTTCTTTTCGTCAACAAATTCAAATTTCATGATGTCCCTCCTTTTTTTAAAATCGCCCGGCGATTTTATTAATGTCCCGCCATGAGACAGGACTCAAAAAATGAAATTCCCGTTATACCCGGTTACTGTGTAAGTTTAGATCACGTCCTTAAACCACCTTTTCATTCTGCTCATGACGCGGTTACATATATTGACATCCCTTATCCTGAACTTTTTGTGCCTTTTATTCGTTTTTGCTCCGTAAAGCACAAGACCAACCGCCGTAGCATACATGGGTTTGTTGACCACCTCCACTAACCCGCTGATTCCCTCGGGATAGCCTACGCGGGCAGGTGCGTTAAAAATCTGCTCCGCCATTTCGGTAATCCCTAACAGTTCGGCTGAACCCCCTGTTACCACTACTCCCGAGGTGATGGTATCTTCGTGCCCGGAACGCAGGATTTCGCCGTAAATAAGGGAGAATATCTCTTCGACCCGGGGTTCAAGTATTTCCCCTAAGATCTGCCGGGACAGGACCCTCGGTTTCCTTCCCCCCACCCCGGGGACCTCGACGGTTTCGTCTTTACCGATCATCGAGGAAAGGCTGCATCCATATTTAATCTTGATCTTTTCCGCCTCCAGTTTGGCTGTCCTGAGGCCGACTGCTATATCGTAAGTCAGGTTGTCACCGCCTAAGGGCAAGACCGAAGTATGCTTGATGGCCCCTTTGGAAAACACGGCCATATCGGTCGTCCCCCCCCCAAAATCAATGATGGCCGCTCCAAGATTACGCTCTTCCTTTGAGAGAACCGCCTCACTGGATGCCAAAGACTGCAAAATGATATCGCAGACATCCAGGCCGGCACGATTTGCGCATTTGATAATATTCTGAGCAGAGGTAACCGCGCCGGTTACGATATGGATGTTGGTCTCCAAACGTACACCGGACATTCCCAGGGGATCCATGATCCCGTCCTGGTCATCCACGATGAACTCCTGGACCAAGGTATGGATAACCTCACGGTCCATGGGGATAGCCACCGCTCTGGCCGCTTCTATAACGCGTTCGATGTCCTTTTTGGTTACTTCCTTTTCTTTGAGGGCGATCACGCCGTGGCTGTTAAACCCCTTGATATGGCCACCGGCAATACCTGCATAGACAGCGCTGATTTCACACCCGGCCATGGTCTCGGCTTCTTCCAGTGCCTCTTTTATGGAATCCACTGTATGTTCGATGTTAATGACCACCCCTTTTCTAAGGCCTTCAGAGGGGTGACTTCCCATACCGATAATTTCCACGCCATCAGGACGAGCCTCTCCTACCACGGCACATACTTTGGTTGTTCCAATATCAAGGCCTACTATAATTTCTTCGGACATTCTGATCCCCCATGTATGGGTTGCGTGTTGCCGGTTATGGGTTAAAAGCTTTGTGACTACTCAGGTTGTCAGGTTCACGGTTCACAGTTCAAGGTT
>DAOUXC010000084.1 GCA_030666795.1 Desulfobacteraceae bacterium | reverse complement strand
GGGGGGGGGGGGAGCCCCCGCGGCAGAGGGAAAGGGCGCAGGGCATTTTTTTTAGAGGTTATAAAGTTTGAGGGGCTGGCAAAAAGTCCAGCAAGAGGGGGGGGGGGGATACGCCCCGGGCTGGGGTGGGGTGGGACCCATTTGAATACACTTCAAGTGGGGGGGGGGGGGGACCCCTCCCCCGCCGAGTGAAAAGGCGAGAAGCGACTTTTTACGAGGTTATCAAATTTGGAACAAAACACAAAAATTTCATACCAGGAAAGCAGAAAAAGAAAAAGAATAGCCAAGGAAATTGAAGCGGCATTTGAAAAACTTCATGGCAGTGTTTATTCAAAAGGACAATTTTATGAAAATGAGTTTTTCATACGATCTGACTATGCACTTGTTATTTTGAATAGAGATGATGAAATATTGATAAGCTTTGCTGATCACACCCGACCAAGCTATGCTGCTTTTTATGCATTAGTATTGGATGACATAGAGGATACCGACTTTTTTATCTGTGAAGACTATAAAACAGATGAAAATGGGAGTATGATAATAACTGAATCAAATCGCAGTAGCACGGGTGCTATCATTTGGGGCGACAAGGAAAGATATTATGATATGTTGAAACAAAAAGTAAAAAAGGTAGTGATCCGCAAGGAAAAAAGAGATAAAATCTGAGAAAAGGGAAGAAAACCTTTTTAGGAAAGGAGTGATTTGGGATATCGAAATACCTTTTTTGGGAGTTGGATTAATTCCTCCCGATAGGAGGCCATCATGAAAGATGATATCACCGTAATCAATTTGAGCGATAATTTTGGAAGACGCTCCGGCATTGATAGGAGGAGGAAAGTCAGCCCGGACTTAAAAATGGAAAAGAGAACCAGCAAAGATAGAAGGAGAAGCATTGTTAGAAGAAAGGGGCATGATAGAAGGAGCGGAATCGCAAGGAGAGTAGAGACGGATTTTAAAAAGGCAAAGTTTTTGCCTCTTAACAAAGATCATATCCCGGTTTTGGATGAAAAAGGTCATACAGTTGCTTTTCTGGGCCCTGGTCGACGAACCGGAAAAGACCGAAGGAGTGGCGTAGACAGGAGAGATTTTTTAATTGTGTAAACCCTAACGTTGCAGTTCTTTGGTTATAACAATGAAACAAGAAAAAAAACCCCTTTTTATTCGATCATTCAAAACAGGCCTGCCCGGTTTCCCGTTCACCCAAAAGACACTCATCATCTTTTTCTTTTGTATGCTTTTCTTTGGTCCTGCTTCAGGATTTTGCAGCCGGTCGGACACGGTCATTATTCGCCTGAAATTCAGGGTGGCCAACGAAGTGCTGCCTGTAGTGGAAAACATGCTCTCTCAAGAAGGCGCTGTAACGGCAGACCCTCGAACCAATTCCCTGGTTGTTACGGACGACGCAGAATCCATACGGAAAGTGCATGCATTTCTGGCGGATTTCGACAAGCCGGGCAAGCAGGTAAGGATCAGCGTGAGATTTGATGAGGTCGATTCAATAGAGGGCCGTTCGGTTTCCGCGAAAGGCCGTGCGTCGGGTAAGCATTGGAATGTGGGCACCGGCGGGAAAAAGGGAGATGGTGTGGATGTACGCCTTAAGGATAGAAACAGGTGTCAGAGACGGACATCCGAATACTCTATTGTCACCATGTCCGGAAGCGAGGCATATATCTTAGCCGGAAAGGAAGTCCCTTACAGACAGAGGTGGACTTACCTCTCCCGGCGGTATGGCGGTTATGTGGATACGGTGGTTTTAAAAAGAATCGAAACCGGTATGGAGGTCACGCCCATAGTCATGGAGAACCGCGCCCGAATTGAGATTACCCCGAGAATCTCCCACGAGGGCCGGGGAGGCAGGAGAGGCGTTGTTCGTTTCACCAGGGCTTCGACGGTTCTGTCGGCCCCTTTGGGCCGTTGGATGACAATCGGCGGCACTGATCAAAGAGGCAACGAGGTAATAAGGGAAATACTCAAAAGCGGCGGCAGTACCCGCGATTCCTCCCTTGTTATATCATTAAAAGTTGAAACGTATTAGGAAAGGATTTCCTGGAGTTCCTCCTGTATATACTTGAGTCGATCCACGTCATCATCTTCGATCTTTTCACCTGTTTCTTTTGATTTTATTCTCTTTTTAAGGGCCTTCAGCTCATTTTCCAGATCAATAATGGTGTTGGACACCATCTCTTTCATGTCCGGCAAGGGCTCGGGTACTTCGACCGCCTCGACGGTGACTTCTCTTGGCTTGAGTATCAAACGCTCTTTCCACTTAGGCACATGGACTGTGAGGTTATACGTGTCTTTGATTTTTTTGGCTAAGGTGTCGCTGGCCGTGGTCTCTCCGTGTATGACAAAAACCCCGGGTTTACTCTCAAAATGACCGACCCACTCAAGAATACCCTTTTGGTCCGCATGGGCTGAAAAACCTCCAATGGTGAAGACCTTTGCCTTCACGGATACATTTTCCCTGAATACCTTCACATGTTTTGCGCCATCGACGATCTTGCGTCCCGTGGTCCCTTTTGCCTGGAATCCTACAATGACAAGGCTGGCGCCGTCCCGCCAGAGGTTATGCTTCAGGTGGTGCTTTATGCGCCCTGCCGTGCACATACCGCTCCCCGCAATAACGATGGCCGAACCGGGTCTTTCATTGATGGCTATGGATTCCTGCGTACTCTCCGTAAACTTGAGATTGGACAAATCAAAGGGGTCATAACCTTCATCAACAATGGCCTGAGCCTCTTTATCGTAGTACTTCTTGTTTTTTCGAAAAATCTCAGTGGCCTTAATGGCCAGAGGGCTGTCTAAATACACGGGGATATCAGGGAGAAGACCGTCCCTGTCAAACTCACCTAACAGATAAAGGAGTTCCTGGGTCCGTTCAACGGCAAAGGCCGGAATAATAATCTTCTCATTTCTTGACACACTGTATCGAATAGCCTCTAACAGTTCTTCCTTGCTGTCGCCAAAGGAACGATGCATACGGTTGCCGTAAGTGGATTCCACAAAAAGATAATCAGCATCAAAAATCTCATGGGGATCCCTAAGGATTAACTGGTCATGCCTTCCAAGGTCACCTGAAAACACGACTTTGGTGGTATTACCGTTTTCCCCGAGCCACAGTTCGAGGATGGATGACCCGAGAATATGCCCCGCATTTCTGAGTCGCGCCTTGATACCCGGTTCAACTTCTATAATCCGGTCCCTCTCCGTCGGGGAAAGGAGTTTCAGACTCGCCTCAGCATCCTCCGTGGTATAAAGGGGCATTATGTCCCCCTTACCCTGTCGTTTGTTCTTCCGGCTCTGCCATTCGGCGTCCATCTCCTGGATATGGGCCGAATCCAGAAGCATAACGCGGCAGAGTTCTGCGGTTGGCGGAGACGTGATAATCTTCCCATTAAAGCCGTCCTTGACCAGTTTTGGAATCCTTCCGCTGTGGTCCATATGGGCATGGGTCAAAAATAACGTGTTAAGGTCCTTTGGATCAAAACCCCAGTCCTCCCGGTTGCGGCTCTCCATCTGTCTGCCGCCCTGAAAAAGACCGCAGTCCACGAGTGCCCTTTTCCCTTGAGGGCTTTCAATCAAAAAGCTGGATCCCGTCACTGATCCTGCTCCGCCTAAACAGGTCACTTTAATCATGTTTTTCTCCTTAGCTCATTTGACATATCGCCTTGAAAAATGCCTCTCCCTTGCAAAGCACTAAAGTGTTACCAAAACCCCCAGGGGCAGACAAGGCCATTTCCTTAGTGAATCATTTATTCCGTTTCTTGAATTGAATACCGGTATTCTTCTCCCAGATAGTTCTTTATCAAAAGGCCGTCTTCTTTTGTCTCCATCACATATTCCGGAAGCAGCGGGACCTTTCCTCCGCCGCCAGGCAGATCAATGGCAAAATGCGGCACGCAAAGACCGGACGTGTGGCCCTGCAGTCCGGATATAATCTTCAACCCCTGACTCAACGGAGTCCAGAAATGTGATGTCCCTTTTGCCAGATCGGCCTGGAACAGATAATAGGGTCTGACCCGGATTGTCAAGAGTTTCCGCATTAAATTCTTCATGGTTGCCATGTCATCGTTGACCCCTTTGAGAAGCACTGTCTGGCATCCTAAGGGGATGCCCGCGTCAACGAGTCTCCGGCAGGCAAGACCGGCCTCCGGTGTTATTTCCCGGGGATGGTTAAAATGAGTGTTTATATAAAGTGGATGAAATTTTTTCAAAATGTTTGTCAGCCGGGGCGTAACCCTCTGTGGCAGGGTACAGGGAACCCTGGTGCCGATGCGGATGATCTCCACATGGGTCATGTTGCGCAGTTCATTCAGGATTCCAAAAAGTTCCTTATTCCCAAGCAGGAGGGGGTCTCCGCCTGAAAGAAGAACATCCCTTATCTCCTTGTTGCTTTGAATATAGGAAAGCCCTTCCCTGATTGTTTCTCTGGTCACCATGGAAGCTCGTCCTACTTTCCTCTTACGGTTGCAGAACCTGCAATACATGGCACAGCGCGAAGATATGAGAAAGAGGACCCGATCGGGATACCGGTGGGTCAGACCCGGAACAGGGGAAAGCCCTTCTTCATTCAACGGGTCTTCCAGACCGGCTTGATTCGTTATTTCCCGCATGTCGGGAATACACTGTCTGTATATTGCATCCCCCTTCTGTCTGATCAGTCCGAGATAGTAGGGGTTTACGAGCATGGGGTACCGGGCAGTCACCTCACTAAGCCCTGCCCCATCTATTTCAAAAGAGGCAGGCAGGGAATCAGGCCTGGTGATGCTTTGAGAGAGGATCTGTTTCCATGATGCCTCTGTATTTCCGGTTATTATGTTCTTACTCAACACTTACTCCTATCTTAATTGAGCTGAAACTCAATTAAGAAGCCGTCAGCGTTCGGCTTTCAGCATTCTGAGACTAACTTTTGATCGTAAGGGCCTTTAACTTCTGTTCCAGGACATTTGAGATGTTGGTTCCGAGTAAATATCCGGTAAACATTATGAGGCCCCAAAGAACAAGAACGGGTATTACAATAGTTTGAAGGACAAACACAATTATCAGGTTGATAGTGTAAGTAACACTATGAGACACCGCATCCTTTAAAAGGGCAAGTCTGTGTCTTATATTAGCGGTTTCTTTTGCATCCTTGTACATTCTGTTCAGTCCATCCCAGAAACCTGACTCACCGGGCCTGTTTTCAGTATCCTGCTCAAGTAGATTAGGATTCTTTATCTCACGTTTGATCTCTTCCAACGATTCGGTTGACTTCAGATATTTTTCTTTTAGAAAAAGGTCATAAACCTCATCGCTTATGATTGCGACTGCTGGTATGCAAAACCTTATCACAATAGAGACCAATACCATTTTATACCCCAGACTCATGAAATTGACGCGTGAAAAACGGGGCACCCATATTCCGATGAGGCAAACAAACATGGAAAAGGTCAATAAAATCTTGAAACCAAACCAGATCCCCACTTCCATAAATATCTTTTGAATACCTAAAGAGGTGGTGCTGACCAACATTATCCACGAAAACCGTTCGATTAAATCGTTGATAGGATCAAGGATTTCACCAAGGCCGAATGCAACGCCAAAACCGGCAGGGGTAACGGCAAGCTTGGTATCCTGGACAACGGAAATGACACCGTTAATTGCCCTTGCTATTGCAAAGGCATATAAGGCCCTTTTGAGTGTTTCACTGAAATATTGACTCCCCCTGTCGTCTATTTTTTTTACGTAGGTCATTTTTAGTAACCCATCGAGAGCGGCAGTACTCGACATGATCCCGATGAAAACAAAGATGAGGCTTATGGCTATTTTTTTCCTTGTCCCTGGCGATAGCATGTTTTTCATTTCCATTACCTCATGTTCACATCAAAAAGAAGCGATTACCTGCCGGATAATGATGTTGAGTAACATAGATCACGGAACCCTGTTTTTCAAGTCATTCGGGTTTACGCCTTCTTAAGAATTTCCCGAGCCTTTGGCCCGCAGTTGAAAAGGAGATCAAAGGCGGAGAGGTTCGGCACAAATGTCCCCCACAACTGCGGGTAGACGGGATAACGGGGGTTAATAAATTGAAGCTCGATTCCCGCCTCTTGAAATGCTGTTTTATCCAAGTATTTTCTCGCCCCGCTCCGGGCCAGGAAATGAGAAGCCCCTAATTTTCTGCACACTTCGACAGAAAGCCGCGGTTCCTTTGCGTCAAGACCCAGTTCCGAAAGCAATATCACTTCAGGCGAAATTTCCAGGTGCTTCATAAGGTGTTTGATGATATTCACATTGAGGTCAACTAATTTTTCCGGTATCTCCGTGAAAATCGCTTTCAAAAACGGCAGGTGGTCCTCCAAAAACGGGGCCTTTGCATAAGCTGTTTTCAGACTTTCCATGTGTTTTTTTGCCCAGCGTCCCTCGTGGCAGATTCTTACCTCATTGATTTTCTGAAATCCAAGGCCCTTTTTCCACACCGGTATGGTCATCCACAAGGTCCCCTGGTCATTTTTAAAGCGGTTTCTGTTCAACCAGGTCGTCCCCCGGGGAAACTGGACAGAATCCATGAGTACAATAATATTCGAATGAACGGCCTTTGAAAAAAAGCCGGCAAAGGGCGCAAAGTAGGGTTGATAGGCAGATACGATCATCAATCGGAAATGCTCATGATTCGGAAAAAAGATGAGGTTTTTGGGCTTTCATTTCCCTGCATTTTGACACAACCAGTTTTCTCGCGAAGTCCGGACGGGACAGATACTGGAGGACGCTTTTTTTTAGTCTTTCCAGGTTCTCTTGAAAGACATCCCGTTTCTTGTTTTTATCCACAAAAAACTTTTCCTGGTTATACCTGTATGAGATTTCCCTCCCAAATGTATCTTTGAGTATGGCAAAACTTTTTTCTTTGTCGGGCAAGGTTTCAAGGTGCTCGATTTTAATGGGAACATTTAGCCGGGCTTCCAGACTTACCAGCCACCTATCACCGGCTATAACACGGCTCAGGTCCCAGATTTCAAGATCGAGGTCATTGTCCAGCGTGATTGTTTCAAACAGTTTTTCAGACATCGGGGCTCCTTAGTATGCATGATGACACTGATTAGTGCTCATCCAAAAACTTTAGTTTTTGGTCTCGCGCTATCAGCCATCAGCTTTCGGCTTTCAGCATTGGACATTAAAAACAAAGTATTGGCTGATCGCTGCCCGCTGAAAGCTCCATCCGGAAATTGATTGTTTCCGGATGGACACTCATTATTAACTTTCAGCAGGGAGACGCTCAATAATTTTCCTGGATGTGTACTCCGCCACATCGGCAAGCCCGTCTAATGGCATAAAGGATAGGGCATTGGCGGAAAAAAGACAAGTGGCAGAGGCCGGGAACTCATCGTCCGGCAGATAAAAAATATAACAGAGGGCTATTTTGGGCAGTGGAAAGAGGATAAACGAAAAGTCACCGCTCACCCCGGGCGGGCCGTCCAGGCCATCAAAGGTTGTCTTGATGTTTTCCTGTTTTTCCCGAATCCAAGGGACATGGGAAACCAGGATCCTTTCGCTGTTCGCGCTGAATGCCCCCTGATAAGGCATGCTGCCCGGGAAGTCTTTAAAGGCCTTGAGAGGTTCGATCTGTAACTGATCGGGACCGGAGTGGACCGCATAGAGAGAAATCAGAAGACCCTTCGGATCCACAACGGTTTCGCCGGACAAGGTAATACCGTTTGGACTGATACGGCAATCCACTCCAAAGGCCCTGAAACCGAAAACATCCCCCTTTGACTCCGCCCCAAGGCATGTTTCCACATCTTCACGGGGTAATTGCGCATAAAACACGGATAGGTTTTCGTGAATGATCTTTTCGTAATTTGTGCTCACGCGAAATATCCCCTCCCATTTGCAGGGATTGTGTCCAAACCCTGCGCCTTGCGCCTTAGACCTTGGACCAGGATGCAAATGCAGCCTTTTCCCCAGGCCACAGACCAAATGCTTTAAATCAACGAATCTGTTATAAAAGACAAAATATCACACCAGTTGACTACAAAGCAAGCCTTGCGCAGGATATAAAAATTCCCTATTGATTAAAAAAATCAAGAGGATATAATAATAAACAAATCGAAAAACGAATCTATAAGAGGATAATACCATGTCGGATTTTTTCCAGAACGGCGAAATTGCCACATTTCACCGGCTCAGGCATAGAGACATAAGTGAGATTGAGGCCGAACTCGAGGAGGCGGCGAGACATCGTCCCGTTTCCTTAGTCCTGCCTTATATACCCGTTGAACTCAAAGGGGCGGGCCTTCCAAGGATTGTGGAAGAACTGCCTCACGTCAAATACCTCAAAAACATCATCGTTACTATTGGGAATGCAAATGCGGAGGAATTCAAGGAGGCAAAGAACTTCTTTTCGGTCCTTCCGCAAAAACCCAAATTGATCTGGTGTACAGGTCCGGGGATTGAAAAACTCTACAGCCTCTTTTCCGAGCATGGCATCAATGTGGGCGAGGATGGCAAGGGAAGGTCCGCATGGACTGCCTACGGATATATTCTTGCACTTGAAGACAGTGACGTTATTGCGTTGCACGACTGTGATATTGCCTCGTATGGCCGCGACCTCCTTGCCCGGCTCTGCTACCCGGTTGCCAATCCAACCATCGACTTCGAATTCTGCAAGGGGTATTACAGCAGGATCACGGACCGGCTGCACGGCCGTGTGACACGCCTATTTGTGTCGCCCCTTATCCGTGCGCTGAAAGCCACCTTAGGTCCCAACAGATTCCTGGATTATCTTGACAGCTTTCGGTACATCTTAGCCGGCGAATTTTCAATGGGTACGGAGCTGGCGCGGCGTATCAGGATTCCGGGTGACTGGGGAATAGAGGTCGGAGTTCTCGCCGAAGTCCACCGCAATTGCGCGCTGAGAAGAATTTGCCAGGCCGACCTGGCGGATAATTATGAACACAAACATCAATCATTGACTTTTGAAAATCCGGACAAGGGTCTTTTAAAGATGGGCACTGATATCGCCAAGTGCATATTCAGGACCATGGCGAGCATGGGATACACCCTGACAAACGAATTTTTCGTATCCCTGAGGGCGAGCTATCTGCGAATGGCACAGGACCTTATCGCCCTTTATGCTTGCGATTCCCGGATTAACGGGCTCAATTATGATCGACACGCGGAAGGCAGCGCTGCCGAGGCATTTGTGCAGTGTATTGTGAGGGGGGGGAATCAATTTCTGGAAGCACCCGTGGAGTCCCCTTACCTGCCGAACTGGAACAGGGTGGTCTCTGCCGTTCCCAATGTCTTCGAGCGGCTGATCAGTACAGTGCAGGAGGACAACAGGGATTGATGAACAAGAGATCTCTTAACGTCCTGGTAGCCGCTTCCGAGGCCGCACCCTTAGCCAAGGCCGGTGGCCTGGGTGATGTGGTGGGGAGCCTCCCCCTGGCTTTGAGGGACCTGGGCTGCAGGGTGGTTGTGGCCCTGCCCGCCTATCGCCAGGCCCTTGAAAAGGCCGGAGAACTGAGGCTGACGGCTGAGGGTCTTCCTGTACTTCTTGGCACATCCAAATTAACCGCGGACATCCTTGTGGGGAAACTGGCCCCGGGTGTCCCGGTCTGCCTGGTCCGTCAAGACGGTTTCTTTGACCGAAACGGGCTTTATAGCGGCACCAGGGGCGAATATGCGGACAGCCGGGAAAGGTTCATGTTTTTTTCCAAAAGCATTCCGGCCTTGTGCGCTGCCGCGGGTTTTGAGCCCGACGTGATCTTAGCCAACGACTGGCAGACCGGCCTTGTAATGGCCCTTTTGCACAAAGGGGCCCTGCCCCGCACTGCCGGGGTCTTTGCCATTCACAACATGGGCTATCTGGGCCTGGTTCCCCCGGAAAAAACAGAGGATATCGGACTTCCTGATTCATATTACCTTATGGATGGCATGGAGTATTACGGCCAGATGAGTTTGCTCAAGGCGGGCATTGTCTATTCCCAGGCCGTGATAACGGTCAGCCCCACATACGCCAGAGAGATCCGGACCCCCGAGTTCGGCTCCGGGCTGGACGGGTTGATGCGTTCTATCAAGGACCGGCTTTACGGAATCTTGAACGGTGTGGACTATGAGGAATGGAACCCGGCCACGGACAGGCATCTGGCCGCCAACTACTCGTCCGTGGACCTTGCCGGAAAGGCAATATGCAAGCAGGACCTCCTGAAAACGATGGGCCTTTCGGATGAACTCCTTGACAGGCCCCTTATAGGCATGGTCACCCGCCTGTTCGACCAGAAAGGCTGTCAGCTTGTGGCCGAGGCCGCAGGGGACCTTTTTGCCCTGAATACGGGCCTCGTTCTTCTTGCTCAAGGTGATGAGGATTATGAAAGTCTCTTTTCAAAACTGCAGGGCCGATATCCGGACCGGTTCGGGCTTAAGCTGGGTTTTGACACGGCACTCGCCCACAAGATCATGGCCGGCTGCGATATGTTCATGATACCATCCCTTTACGAACCCTGCGGTCTGACCCAGATGTTCAGCCTCAAGTACGGGACTATTCCGGTAGTAAGAGCGACCGGCGGCCTTGAGGACACGGTTACGGACCCTAATGAAGGCGATACCCCCGGAACCGGTTTCAAGTTTGAGGCCTTTAAGGCCGAGGCCCTGTTAAAGGCCTTGGCCCGTGCGGTCGAGACATTTCGGAACCGGAAAGCCTGGCAGGCCATAATGCTTGAAGGCATGGCTAAGAATTTTTCCTGGGAGCGTTCGGCAAAGGAGTATTTAGCAGTATTTGAGCGGGCAGTCGCGGCCCGGCGGGGTGAGAAAGGTGCATGGTAAAAAGCCTGGCCATAGGACCAGGCTTTGGTTATCCCCAGAGAGGATTTGCATTGTTGGAGTTTCATTGACTGATTAAAATTCCAAATGTCAAATCCTAAATATCAAACAAATTCCAATGACCAAAATTATAAAATCCAAACAATGTCTCGTCGTTTAAGGTTTTGGCCATTGGATATTGGAATTTGACATTTATTTGTAATTTGGTGCTTGGATTTTGTATTTTTAGG
>DAOUXC010000195.1 GCA_030666795.1 Desulfobacteraceae bacterium | reverse complement strand
GCCGTGAGACCCGGAATCGAGGAAAAGACTTCATAACCTGGACATAGGGTATAACCACTGTTACTATCCTAATAGTATGGCCAGAAAAAAACGCGATTTCGATCTGTTGCTCAATTTTATGTTGAATCTTGGCCCATAGATTCTAATGAGGAGTCTCTATTTTCAACTTTTTCCCATGGTGGACCGCCCTGATCCAGGGTTCGAAACGGCTGCCGTAGGCCACTTCAATTCTGTAGCTGAAAGCACCTGAAGAACCGGTCCTATGTTTTCTGACGGCCGGGATCAAGTCAAACTCCTTTCGAAACTCAAGAGGTACATTGACCCTTTCTATACTCAGCTTAGAGATATACCCTGACTGGAGCCCCTTCTTTTTCCTGTAGGCATATCTCGGGTTAACAATTCCCTTTGCAATAATAAAGCGCGACCTGTCACCGTAGCGTTCCCTGAGCTTATGGGCGTCGATCCCCGCATCAACGGCAAAGAGACGGGATTCGGTCGTTTGTTCACGTTTAAACCGGCGCATTGCATTGTCGAATCGCCCTTTCAATTTTCTGTCCCGGGGATTCGTCTTCAAGGCTTCCCGTGCCATTTCCAGTTCCGTTTCAGCGCTCCCAAGGGCCCGCTCAAAGGTATCGCCGTCATTCTCCAGCACGATGAGGACCTCTTTTTGCAGCGGTTTCCTGTACCTGATCGGGTATGGCTCGGGCCCGGCCACCGCTTCGAACTCAAATCCCAGTTCCTTGAGCTTTTTCTCGTCAAACCACGTGGGGGAGGACCCTGTCCTGATATAATGGATGACGTCCTGTACCTTTGCCTCGGTCCTCCACACCAGCCGAAGCGAAAGACCGCTGTTCTCCTTGTGAAGCCGGTAAGGCATGCTCAGTTCTCTCTCCGTAAGCACCGTGACCGCTTCAGGCTCCCCTGCCCTGTTCAGGCCCACCCCCGCGAGCACGATTATGTTGGAGGCAATCAGCACGGCGAACCCCATGACAAACAATGCGCGCGACGACAATGGTCTCTTCATCATAATGCCTCCTGAAACCTTCCGGTGGTGGACCCGCGAAGCCTCTTGAATATGAGCAGAAACAGTATGGCGGAAAGGCCGATAATCAGGAAGAAAAGATATTTGGGCATCCAGTCCCACCACCAGTCAAAAAATTTTGTATAAAGAAAAATCACAAAGAAGACATTGCCCGTTGTGACCACGTCTGACCAGCCCCTTCGAATGCCGAGCCAGATGGCGGCCGCGCTGAAGACAAAGCCCGCGACCTGGTAAATAATCTCCACGTAATCGCCTTCAAGGGCCATGTAGCTGATCACGCCCCAGTTGGAGAGAATAAGAACGGGCACAAAAAACAGGAGCATTGCAAAGACCCGGTATGTTATTGCGAAACCTGAATATTGTCTGTGAGGGAAGAAAAACGGCACGAGAAAAAGCAGAATTGCCGCAGGGAAAAAATTTTCCGGCCGCTCACCACAGTGCAGCCAGTAACAACCCGACCACGTGCCCACCCGGGCCGAGAGGAAAAACGATATGCACATAATGCCGGCGGCGAGAAGCAGCCGGGCGTCCGCCGCATAGGCCAGAAGGAAGGCAAAGGCCGCCCATACAAGAAATGCCCGGTCCGTGGGAATGATATTGAAAATTTGCCCGAGCATTGAAAAATTCAGCACAAAGCAGGCAAAGGTGACCAGACCGATAAGCTTTGAGAAGTAGCCTGTTGTCTCCCGGTATGCGGCATACATTGTGGCGGCCAGACCGATGAGGGGGGCCAGGACCAGTATCGAGACCTGTACGCCCGTGGAAAACCTTCCCCAAAACTGGTAGAAGAGGAAAAACACACTGGCGGCAAGACCAAGAGCCCCCAGAAACGAGGCTATACGCATGCCCAGGCTCAAACTCTTTCCGCGACTGTCCGTGTCCACGTCATAGACTTCCGACATTCGGGCAAGGAGACCTTCATGATACCCGGTGACGTCCGCGAGCTGGGCCTCTTCCAGGTGAAGGATATCTTCCTTCTCCATAAGCTCCAGTTCGGCCCTGAAAAATCTTATCTGATCGGCCCTTTTCTGGGCCTCGGCCTTGGATCTTGTGGGCATTTCCTTTTTTTTACTCTCTTCCATTTTCATTCAGTCCCCGACAATTTATCATCTTCAGATTAAGTTCAGGCCGGACCACCTTTCTCCTACATCTGCTCATATCTTCACCGGCGAAAACATAACAGACATAGCTCATTCCCCTTATCGAATTATCAAACTCAAAAGATCTTATCATTGATGATCTCCGGTTTGCAGCGATGACGCGGTCGGGTCCTTATCCTTGACGATAAAAGATATCGATATGAAGGATTAAGGCCTGATCCCACATTACTTCAAGCTTCACCGCCGCCAGTTGATTAAATCCGTGGTAGCCGATTTTGTCAGGATTCTAAGATTTTCCTTGGAGTTAAAAAGTTTTTCACACAACTCACACTTTCTATATTGAACAATTTCACGGGCCTTGAATCCTAAATAGGAAGCCATGTTTGTGAGCCCCATGGTCCTGATAAGATGATACAGTACTTGGGTTTCCCTTTTCCGAAACAACGCGTCGAGGTTATCATTGCGAAGGTTTCCAAGATATAAAAAGTCTGTTTCTGAAAATCCATTTGCCCCGTCACAACAGGCAAACATGTCCAGTTCCGGAGAAAGGTATGGATTCATTGAACACACATTGGGTCGATAATCCGTAAACACCCGTGGGCGATCGAAGTCACCTGCACGGCCGAAATAGATGACAGGCTCCGGAAAATATTTTAAGTGATGATCCCGCAGAAACTGTTCAAACGAATCATCCTTTTTTGAAAAATCAGTAACAAAGGAGATAAAATAATCAAGACCATGTTTTTGACAGCCTAAAGCCGCGTTAACTATGTTTTTACGGTTAATATGTTGCTGATGCCATCGACTGTAACTGAGCCGTAGTTGCGACAAACCTTTCGTCATCAATTCCGAAACGACACGATCCGTATGTTCCCGTGTCTTTGCCCAGTATCCGTTGGTAACAATTCTTGAATAGATCCCATTTTCCCTACAGAGCTGAATCAATTTGCAGATATCATCAAAAAACAAAAGCGGTTCGCCCGCGGTAAAACTTATCCCCGTGACATGACAACGGGCCATCTCTTGAATAATACCTTTCGCCCGGTCAAACTCCATCTTTGAGGTTCCTGGCGTCGCGTCTGCGGCTACACAATGACCACATCTAATGTTGCATTGAGTTGAATATCCAAATGCGATTTGTCGAACCGGGTTCATTTTAATAAGCGTCCTCGTGAAATCCTTCCATAATGTTCCAGATGAGAAACGTTCCCCTGTTCACACAGCACCAAAAACATGCTTTTAAGACGAAAAATGGGGCTTTTTTGACGCGCTTTTTTTACAATCTCAATTGGTTGTCTTGGCCCAACCCTCAACTGACTTGTCTCAATAGTTGCATTTTCAGGTACATATAGTAAACTGCTAGACAGCCTAATTAATTGTTTTTATGCAAACTTGCAGGAGGTAAATCATATGTCAAAATCAAGAGATACTAAAAAAAGCGAGAAGAAAAAGCCCCAGAAAACTGCTAAAGAGAAGAAACAGGCAAAGCGAGATAAGAAGAATAAATAATTTACAATTAGAGTCCTTCCTGTCTAATTGGGAGACTGTCTGACTCCATCATATATTGGGAACGTACCATGGGAGCTACTCTGCCAGGATCCTTCGGGTAAGTTTCCGGTACTTGATTCGGTGGGGCTGTGCGGCGGCTTCACCGAGTCTTTCCTTTTTATCCGCTTCGTACTCCGTGTAATTGCCATCGAACCAGATGACTTTGCTGTCCCCCTCAAACGCCAGGATGTGGGTAGCGATCCTGTCGAGAAACCAGCGGTCGTGGCTTATGATGACGGCACAGCCCCCGAAGTTCTCAAGGGCCTCTTCCAGCGCCCGCAACGTATTCACATCGAGATCATTTGTCGGCTCGTCCAGTAGAAGGACATTGGCCCCTTCCTTCAATATTCGGGCGAGATGCACGCGGTTCCTCTCCCCACCTGAAAGGTTCCCCACTTTTTTTTGCTGATCGGTCCCTGAAAAATTGAACCTTGCGGCATAGGCCCGGGAATTCACCTCCCTGTTGCCGAGTGATAGAGTGTCCTGTCCGTCCGAAATGACTTCCCATACTGTCTTATCAGGGGAAAGGGCGTCGCGACTCTGGTCCACATAGGCCATTTGCACGGTTTTGCCTATCCTGAATTCCCCGGAGGTGGCTTGCTCCTTCCCTGTAATCGTCCTGAAAAGGGTGGTTTTCCCCGCACCATTGGGCCCGATGACTCCCACGATGCCGCCGGAGGGAATAGAGAAGGAGAGGCCCTCTATCAAGAGACGTTCGCCGTATGCCTTGCCTACATTCGTGGCTTCTATGACCACTTCTCCAAGACGTGGACCTGGTGGAATGTAGATTTCCAGGTCCTTTTCCCGTTTTTCGTTCTCCTGGCTCAACAGGGCTTCATAGGCGCTTATCCGCGCCTTTGCCTTTGCATGCCTTCCCTTGGGGGACATCCTGATCCACTCCAGTTCCCTCTCAAGGGTTTTCCGGCGCTTGCTTTCTCCCTTACCCTCAATTTGCAGCCTTTTCTGTTTCTGCTCCAGCCAGGAAGAGTAATTTCCTTTCCAGGGGATGCCCTCACCCCGGTCAAGTTCCAGGATCCAGCCCGCCACATTATCGAGGAAATAACGGTCATGGGTTACTGCAATCACGGTGCCCGCGTAGTGTTGAAGGTGATGTTCCAGCCACGCAACGGACTCCGTATCGAGATGATTGGTCGGTTCGTCGAGAAGAAGGATATCCGGTTTTTGAAGGAGAAGCCTGCACAGTGCCACACGCCTTCTCTCCCCTCCTGAAAGGACATCCACCGGTGTTTTCCCGGGGGGGCAGCGGAGGGCATCCATGGCCATCTCGAGCCGTGAATCAAGATCCCATGCCTCTAAGGCATCAATTTTTTCCTGGACCTCTCCCTGTCGTTCGAGCAAACTGTTCATCTCATCCTCGGACATGGGATCGGCAAACTGCTCGTTGATACGGTTGAATTCGTCGACCAGGGCAACGGTTTCCTTGAGTCCCTCTTCTACAATATCCCGAACCGTTTTCGTGTTGTCCAGCTCCGGTTCCTGATCGAGAAGGCCGACTGTAAGACCCGGTGAAATACTGGTCTTTCCATTGAATTCCCTGTCAATACCCGCGAAAATTCGCAGCAGTGTGCTCTTCCCTGAACCGTTAAGGCCCAGAACACCTATTTTTGCGCCGTAAAAAAAGGAAATTGAGATATCCTTTAAGACCGGTTTCTTGTCGTAGTACTTGCTTACCTGGATCATGGAATAAATGATCTTGTTCGGTTCCTGGGCCATTGGGTTTGACACCCTCCTTGAATAAAGCTCCTGGCCTAAAGGACCAGGCTTTGGTCATCCCCAGTGGGGATGTGCTTTGTTTGTTTTAACACTCCGTCCCTCTTTTCCACGGTCATCTCGGTCCGACCTGCCCCCGGCCCCCGGATTCCCGCTGAGGCAGGGAGATCCTCCTTTTTTCCGGGTCCTCCTGCTGCCGGTAGAATATGGCCGTGTGTCCTATCATGCCCACATTCTCCGAACCTGTTCCCTCTTCAATGCGGGCGGAGATCTCCGTCTTTTCATCTTTTCCTTTGAAATCATTAAATTTCACTTTAACGAGTTCATGCCTTTCAAAGGCCTTGTCTGCAGACGACAGGACTTCAGGTGTCAGGCCCTTTTGGCCGATAAAGACCACCGGTTTCAGACCGTGGGCAAACCCTCTCAGATATTTCCGTTGAAAACCCTCAAGTTTTTTCATGTCCGATCCCTCTGCTCAATCTTGAAAAATAACGCCCTTTATTTTCGTTTTGTAACTCGGCAAAACCGACGATACCTTCTTTTGTCATTCAAAGCACCAAAAATATCGAGACCTCGGTACCAAAACAGATGTGCATTTTCATGTTTGGCTGCAGAATTCAAAATCTTTACAAATTTATTGCCCCGGTAAAGGGTGCCCGGTAAAGAACGGGATAATTGCGCGAGTATGCTTACCGATCAATCGAAAAGGCTTCTTAGTATTTTAAGGGCGTCTCCTAAATGGACTCCGGTTTGCAGCGATGATGCGCTCAGGTCTTCATCCCTGACAATCCTCCGGGGCACAGACAATTTAACCGGGATTTTACCCATTTTTAAAAAATTTTCTTCTTCGATTCTATCGTGGGGCCCAAAGCACCATCCGGGGTTTTTTGACCATCTCCTTTGCCAGATCATCAACAGCCCCATATTTCATGCACCCGGCCATACAATGCTTCACACAGGCAGGTTCAAGGCCTTTTTTTGTTCGGGGCCTGCATAATATACAGAGTTCAGTGGGAAAAGGGATGTAAGTGAGATATGACTTGTCATTGGGCAGATTCTGGACAATCTCCTGGACCCGAATCCCTCCCATGCCGGTCGGCCAGTTATATTCCTGGGCACAGGCGACCTGGCAGGTATAGCAGCCCGTGCAGTATTCATAGTCAATTAATAGTCCGAAACGCCTTTTCTCCGCCATCCTATCTCTCCTTTGGATCGACCTTGTAGATCTTGCACATGGAATGCTTGATGGGTGCGCCCATGCCGTCTTTGCCCTGGTGGTTCATGGGGATCAGTTGATTGATATTGAATTCCCACACGCCGAAGAGTGACGGCTCCGTCGGCTTTTTTTCCGGGAACCACCAGCCATGGGCCGCCATGATCATCCAGGTGGGCACCACCGGTGTCAGCTTGGCCTTTATTTTGGCCCGGCCCATCCAATTTTCTATCCATATCCATTCGCCGTTATTGATGTCATGTTCTTTTGCGGTTTTCGGGTGAATCTCCACAATGGGATCCGGATCAATATCCCGCAACCAGGGGATGTTCCGATGCTCGGTGTGAAAAAAGGCAGGGGACCGTCTTCCCGTGGATAAAATCAGCGGATATTTCTTGTAGAGATCCGGTCGGCTTACCGGTGTAAACGGCGGTTCTTCGTTATGCGGCAGGGGGTCCGTGTTCCATTCCTCCCCCAACGTGGCATACCGTTTAAACCTGCCGGCCCGCGGCCTGAAACCCCGTTTTTTTTCCTCCCCCAACAATCCCTTTTCCACACGACCGGTCAGACAGCCGGCAACTCCT
>DAOUXC010000273.1 GCA_030666795.1 Desulfobacteraceae bacterium | reverse complement strand
CGCCTGTACACAACCGGTGACAAACGGGATGGTAGTTCATACCCAAACCCCTGAAGTCGAAAGGCTTCGGCGCACTGCATTCAAATTGCTTATCGCCTACCATAATCTTGACTGCCGAAATTGTCCGAAGAACAAAAAATGCGAACTCCAAAAAATCGCCCCAAAGGTTAAAGTCAAGCTGAAGACACCCGAAGACTTCAGGGACCTCCCAACTGAGCTGCTCCCGCTGGATAGCACAAATCCTTATGTTACTTATGACCCCAACCGATGTGTACTTTGCGGAAAATGTGTCCATGTATGCACTCAAAAAAACGGGGAACCATTGATCGACTTCGCCTTCAGGGGATATGAAACAAGGTTGACCATGTCTTCTGATATCACTTTGATAGAAAAAAGATGTCCGTCTTGCGGGCAATGCGTAGCCATTTGCCCGACCGCCGGGTTGCAAGCACCAACTTCTTCGGAATCCAATGCAAGTCCGGCCGAAGGCGGCTAAGTAAAAGTAAAACAATAATCAAAACCGGAAAGGAGAAACTTATGACCGATATGACACCAAGAGAAAGGGTCCTCAAACTATTCGCAAAGGAGCCCATAGATACCATGCCCTGTTTTAGCGGCCAGGGAATGGTAACCGTACCGGCCATTGATTCTGTCGGAATTCCCTTCTCGCAGATACATCTTACAGCGGAAAACATGGCCGAATCCGCTATAAAATCAATGGAAATGTTTGACTTTGACGCGGCTGTCGTGCCCTATGATATGTGTACTATCCCGGAGGCCTTCGGTCTGGGAGTTAGTATCTATGAGAACGCTGAAGGTATTCTTTTTCCTACCATTCCCAAGAAGTGGTCTTTACCCGACGAGGTCGTCATACCGGAGGATTATCTTGAGAGGGCAAGAATGCCGGTTGTAGATGGAGCCCTGAAGCTTCTAAAAGAAAAGATCGGCACAACCCATGCCATAGGCACCTGGATTCTGGGACCATTCACCCTTGCGGGCCAATTGGTGGAACTGGATGTGCTGATGAAAATGGCATACAAGGAGAAGGCAAAGGTGGAGGCCCTTCTGGACAAGATAGTTGATCTGACTATTGACCTGGGCCGCCACTACCGGGAGATCGGTGCGGATTTCGTGAGTTTGAGGGAAATGGGAACCGGAGCGGACCTCATCAGCCCCAGAATGTTCAAAAAAATGATCCAGCCCAGATTGCGAAAGATATTTGATGCATGGGATTCGCCTAAGATTCTCCACATCTGCGGCTCAACAGACCTCATCATTGAACTCATGAATGATTGTGGAGCCGAAGTTATCAGCGTAGATCATAAAAACACACTGTCCGAAAGCCGCAGCAAAATCGGTAAAGATATTCTTCTTTTCGGCGATTATGACGGTTTCAACCTGCCAAGTAAGGCCTCGGTTGAAGAGATTCAAGAGGCGATCAAGAAATGCATTGATGCCGGCGTGGATGCGGTATGGCCCGGATGTGATATCTGGCCTGATGTCAAATCGGAAAACATGCAGGCCATAAACAATGCGATCAAGGAATTCGGACGTGTTTCCACACCGGCAGTTGGAAGACTATAAAATTGAAGATTGATTATTGAAGATTGACGATTGAAAGCATTGTACAACCAGTGATATATCATTGTAGGGATTAAGATTATTTTTTGGAAGCAATCAAAGGGGGAACATGATCATGGGAAAGGAAGAACTCAGAGAAGAGCTGTTAAAGCAGCTTCACGAAGGAGTGGTAGAATTTGAAGAAGATCAGGTCAAAGAGGCCTCACAAAAGGTAATTGACGAGGGCTTAAACGTCTATGACGCGGTCATGAACGGACTGGCCGCCGGTATGCAGGAGGTTGGAGAACTTTATGACCAGCATGAGTACTTCGTCCCTGAACTGCTCATGGCCGCAGATGCGCTTTATGTGGGGCTGGATATCCTGAGACCACATATCAAATTGGAGGATCTCGGCGATAAACCCAAGGGCCAGGTTGTTATCGGGACGGTCCAGGGAGACGTGCACGATATCGGGAAAAATATTATCAAGATGATGTTCGACGTAGCCGGTTTTACGGTTCATGACCTGGGCCGTGACGTTCCCCTTGAAAAATTCGTGGAAGAGCAGCTCAATACGGACTCCGAAATCGTCGCCCTGTCTGCCATGATGACCACCACCATGATGGGCATGGAAAAGGTCATCAAGATGATAAAGGAAAAGAATCCCGACGTGGCCATCATGCTGGGCGGAGCACCTGTAACCAGTGATACGGCCGATCTGTTCGGTGCGGACGGCTATGCGGAAAGCGCGGGCAATGCGGTACAGGAGGCCATCAAAATGATCAGCCGGCTGAGGGAAATGCAAAAAAAGTAAATGGATGATTGTTGATTGCCGATTGAAGATTGATGGACCCGTAAAAAAACCTCATCCATGTTTAAGACATCTATAACTAATTGAGATTACAGTTGTAGGGTTTGTTGAGGGCAACTTCTGAAAAATTCGGGTACGGCCATCTTCATGATTGAGAATCCGCTTTTTTTAAAGGCGGGTTCGGATACCCCGACCTATTGAAAAGATACTGTTGAGGCACGAAACCCACCTAACATTGAGGAGTCTATTTAATGAGCCAGAACGAAACAGCCAAGGTTATCTTCCAGCCATCCGGGAGACGGGGAGAAGTTGAAAAAGGTATGAACATAATCGAGGCATCACGCCGGATCGGCGTTGATATAGAAACCCTGTGCGGTGAAAAAAAGGTGTGCGGCAAGTGCAAGGTCCGGATCGAGGAGGGTTCCTTTGAAAAATTCGGAGTTGTCTCAAGCAGGGACCATGTGGGTCCCTGGCAGGAGGAAGAAAACAAGTTTATCACTCCCGATCAGAAAGAGGCCGGCTACCGTTTAGCTTGTGCGGCTGAGGTCACGGGTGATCTCCTTATCTTTGTACCTGAGGAGTCCCGGGCGGGCAAACAGGTTGTGAGCAAGGCCGCCCGTGATATCGAGATCAAGTGGAACCCGGCGGTCAGGGTCTACACCGTGACCCTTATCCCGCCCACTTTTGAAGATCCATTAGGCGACTTTGAGCGCATGACACAGGCCCTCGAAAAGGAGCACGGTTTAAAAGGACTGAACATTGACTGGTTCACCCTCAGGGATCTTGCCAGCGTCATCCGCAAGGGCGAATGGACCGTGACCGCGGCAGTTTGGATGGAAAGGGAAATCATCAAGGTATGGCCCGGCAAGGTTGAAGACTATTACGGTATTGCCATTGACGTAGGCACAACAACTGTAGCCGCGTACTTTTGTGATATGCGCACCATGGAGGTGTTGGACACGGTTTCCATGATGAACCCGCAGTGCAAGTACGGCGAAGACGTGATGGCGCGCATTACTTACCATATGCAGAACCCCGGCGGCCTGGAGCGGATGAGTGACGATCTTATAGAGGGTCTTAACGATCTCATAAAAAAGGCATGCGAGGGCACCCATCCACCCAAGAAAAAGAAAAAAGATGAAAACGGAAAGGTAGTCAAGGATGAAAACGGCCAGCCGGTTATGGTGGAGGACCCTGAAGAGGGTAAGACCTATCTACGCCTGGCAACCTCGGACATAGTGGATCTGACCCTGGGCGGCAACACTGCAATGCACCACATTTTGCTCAAACTGGATCCCCAATACGTGGGTCTGGCTCCATTTCCCCCGGTCGTGCATCGAAGTCTGGATATCAGGGCCAGGGATCTGGGCATCAATATCAACAGGTCTTCCAATATATTCATCATGCCCAATGAGGCAGGCTTTGTCGGTGCGGACAATGTGTGTGTGCTTGTCACTGAAAAGCCCCACATGAGTGAAGAACTCCAGCTTATTATCGACATCGGGACCAACGGCGAACTGGTTTTAGGAAACAGGGAAAAGCTCATTTCCTCATCCTGCGCCACCGGCCCCGCCTTAGAGGGTGCCCAGCTGGCCTTTGGCATGCGGGCCGCGCCGGGCGCCATAGAGCGTATCAAGATAGACCCCGAAACCCACGATGTGGACTACAAGGTAATCGGCCGCGACGCGTGGCTGAAGTACTCCAAGCCCGAGGACATGAAGACCAAAGGGATCTGCGGTTCAGGTATACTTGATGTTCTGGCAGAACTCTACCTCTCGGGAGTCGTGACCAAGAGTGGCAGGGTCTCCAAGAACCAGAAATCAAATCGCTTCCGCAAGAATCCGGATAATCCGAGGCAAAAAGAGTTTATCATTGCCTGGGCAAACGAGACATCCATTGGTAAGGATGTTGTCATTACCCAGAAGGATGTTCGACAGATTCAGTTAGGTAAAGGAGCCCTTTACACAGGGTGTAAGCTCATGATGAGACGCATGGGTATAGATACGGTTGACACCATAAAGATTGCCGGGGCCTTTGGCACCCATGTGGCCAAGGACAAGGCCCTGATCATGGGTCTTTTCCCGGATTGCGATTTAGAGAATGTCATGTCCGTTGGAAACGCGGCAGGGGATGGCGCCCGTGTGGTACTCCTGGACCGCGGCATGCGCGATGAGGCCAACTGGATTTCACGTAATGTGGAGTACATAGAATTGACAGTTGAAAAGGACTTCGAGCAGCAGTTTATGGAGTCCATGCAGATACCACACATGAACGACGAATTTCCCCATTTAAAGGAACACGTTCCAGAGGAAGTCCTTCATCAGAAATAGACATGGAAAAACAAAAGGGAGAGGAAAAAGAGGAGTCGGTCCGTTTGGAAGTGAATCCCGGCATTTGCGCCTTCACTTGCCTGATTCACGCATTTAAAGATGAAAAACATACGGTAAGGTTTGAAATCCAATCAGACTGTGACCAGATTCAAAACCTTGCCAGGAACTTAGGGAATATATGCATGAAAGATCTCTTTTTGCCCCTGAGCCGAAATCCCATCTTCCTGTCCGCAGAAAAATCGCAATGCCATCTTGCATGTCCTATTCCGTGCTCTATTGTTAAGGCAGCGGAAGTTGCCCTGGGCCTTGCACTCCCAAAAAAGGTCATGATAACGTTTGAGACATAAGGCGGCTTGTGCATCACGACTCAATAATGTGGTTTTTTTTTAAAAACCACATTAAAGTCCAAAATAAATCGACATTTTCATCCCGCTCTTATAATTTTAGTAGCTTAGAAGCTAAAATTCTTGTTTTCATTCCAGGTTATCATGTGAAATCCCATAGGCAGGAGAAGGGCATATTCTCTTCGTTTCGTTTGCTTCGCCGTCCATGGCTCCGCTCACTGCGGGATTTTGGCCCTTCGGCTATCCTGCCT
>DAOUXC010000228.1 GCA_030666795.1 Desulfobacteraceae bacterium | reverse complement strand
TGGCCTTTGGACCTTGGAATTTGAAATTTATTTGTAATTTGGTGCTTGAATTTTGTATTTTTAGGCGCAAAGCGCAAAGGCAGTGCCAAGCGGCTCTGATCTGGCCCTGAGGATCAGGTTTTATAATTTCAAAAAAGTTGAGTCAGCATGCTCGGGTAAGCACGTGTTCTATGAGCCAGCACACGAGAAGAATCCCGCCAAAAACACCTGTTAGAGCCAGATAACAGATAGGGTGAAGACCGGGTTTGTCCGGAACCTGCCGGATTTTTTTAGAGACTTTTGGCCGCTTTTTCGAAAACGCAAGACTGATGCCGTACCCTACGATAAAAGATGTAAAAAACCCTATGGGGTTCCACCACAGCCATGAGACGGCCTTATCAAAAAATTGCCATATGAAGATATTCATGGCCACACCGGTCCCGAGTCCCGTTATGGCCCCGGGCTGAGAAGCCTTCTTAGTCAAGAGACCTAACCAGAACGTGGCTAAGATAGGTCCGTAAAAGGCAGAGCCGATCTTGTTGACCAGGACCAGTACGGTCTCGGGGCCCCCGATCATGCCCAGGGCAAAGACCGTACACAGCAGCCCCCATAAAACGGTCAGGATTTTGGATACCCACACCTCCTTTTCGCGGGGAATGGCCTTAAATCGTCCGAAGTACTTTTGGAGAAAATCTCGCCAGGTGACCGCGCTTAAAGAGTTGAGGACGCTGTCAAGGCTGGACATGGATGCGGCAAAAATCCCCGCAATCAAAAGCCCCAGAAGCCCGTGGGGCATATAGGCCAGGAGAAAATGCGGAAGAAGAAAATCCGGGGACTGGCCCGCAAGTCTTTCAAGGAAATCTGGATGTGTGTGTAAAAAAGGGATCAGGAATATTCCGAGGCTGCAATAGGTAATGACCAGAGGAAACCGAATCATACCATTATAAAAAAGGGCCTTCTGTGCCTGTTTTGCATCCCTGGCTGTCAGGAGTCTCTGTGTCTCGCTCTGATCACAACCGTAATAAGAAAGATAAAGGAAAAAGCCCCCCACTAACATGGGCCAGAACCCAAAGGTCTCTCCATCTCCCAGACCTGAGCCGCTCATATTAAAGACCTGATATCTGTCCGCTGCTGTTGATAAAATTCCGTCAAAGGGATCATTGCCAATAAGACCAAGAAGGACCCACAGGCAGATAATGGCCCCTGACCACAGGATAACAAGCTGCAGAATATCGGAATAGATGTCTGCGCGAATGCCCCCCATGGTAGTATAGACAATGGAGATCACCCCGATAAGAAGGACTGTATGAAAAAGCGGCATGTCCATGCAAACGCTGGTAACAATGGATGTGGCCAGAAGGGCGACACCGGCGGCCAGGCCCCTGCTCGCCATAAAGATAAGACTCAGAATTGTACGGGTAGCACTACCGAACCGTTTTTCCAGATATTCGTATATGCTGATGACGCCCGTTTTATGGTACATGGGAACCACCGTCAGCATGATAATCATCATGGCAAGGGGGATGGCGAATTCGTACTGGAGCCATACAAGACCGCCCCCCGGTTTCATGGCAATGAATGCGGGGGCGCCAATAAGGCTGATGGCGCTTACCTGGGTGGCCACAATGGACAGGGCAACCTGCCACGAAGGCATTTCACGCCCCCCGAGATAGTAGTCCTCCTGGGAACGTTGGGAACGACCCACATAAAAACCCATGTATATGATCACTAAAATATAGACAAGCAGGATGATCCAGTCGATGGGGTTCATGAGATTTTCCTGATAGAGGGCAAGGCGTAGCCGTCAGTCAAAAAATATCCAAGGTGGGTTATGCGATATATCACAAATCCCAAATAAGTTTCAAATTACAATATCAAAACACAACCGTCCACAGAAATCCCTTGAGGTACTGACCGTGTTAAGGGTTTCCATTAAATTCATGGGCTTTCAAAAACTCATGCACTGTTCTTAAATCAGGAATTCCGGTCTGGGCGCCTGTTTTTTTACACTTAAGGGCTGCGGTCGCAGAGGCAAAACGCATGCATCGTGGCATGTCCCAGTCCTGTAGCAATCCATAGATATATGCACCGTGATAGACGTCTCCCGCGCCTGTGGTATCCTTTGCCCTGACCCGGAATGCCTCCTGGCGGACGATTCCCTGGTCATTCAGACCAATGCTTCCTTTTTGTCCCAACGTGATAATCACCTGTTTCGGACCTAATCCGTGAAGGGCGCGGAGTGCGGTTTCATTGGCAGCCTCTATTCCAACAAGGGGTATGGCAAATGTTTCGGACGCAATTAGAATATCCACTAAGGCAACAAGCTTTTTGCTTCCTTCCCTCATGGTCCCGGCGTCCAGGACAACGGTCATGCCCAGTGTCTTTGCCCGTGTTGCCGCATCAATGGATGCCTCGATCATCAAGCCGTCTAAGTGCAGGATTTTGGCCTTTGAAAAGGATTCAATATTTACGTCCTTCGGTCTAAGATGGGGAACGCTTCCACGATGCCAGAATATGGTGCGCTTTTCCATCTTTCCGGTAATCGCGATAAATGCAAACTGGGATGTGTGGCCCGGCGTAACCTTTAGACAAGACACGTCCACGTTCTCATTTTTAAGGTTCTCTATAATTCTTAGCCCTGAAGGATCATCAGATATGGAACCCAAAAAGGAAGTCGGGGTGCCGAGACGGGAGAGGGTAACAAGGGCCGTGGATGCGGGGCCCCCGCATTGCGTTTGAAGATCCGTGAGTTCTGCTTTGCCGTCTTCTTGCGGGTAAGAGGGCAGGGTGCCCAGATAGTCAACGCATGCCTGACCGAGGCCTATAACCTGGATTTTTTCAAGTTGTTTGGCCATGCCCAATTTTCAGTCCTCGGGAATTATCCCTAATCTTTCCATTTCTTCTGTCAGCGTTTTTATATGAGATCTAAGTTTATTATTTAAAGGTGATAAGGGATATTTATCAATTATTGCTTTAAGTAATTTATAGGACGAAAGAAGGTATTCTTCCTTTTTTGCACGGCCCTGTGTTTTTTTGGCGGCCAAAAAGAGTTTTGCGGCCCGGTTTCTTTCACGATTGATCAATTTTTCAATGGCCTGGTTTTTCAATGCCATTGACTCGGGATTGGGTCCACGAAGGTCCTGGAGTTCATCAATCTTGGCGATCGCCTCCTCAAAATTTTCATTCTCAACCAAATTTTTTGCCGTTTTAATGGTTTCACTTATGTAGGTATCCCTGGACCTCTTTTCTTTTTCAAACTTGCCTTCGGCAATTTCAATTCCCTTCAATGCCTCATCAATAATTTCCGCATCAGGACCCTCTCCCAATCTGATCCTGTGTTTTATCAACAGAAGTCTTGCCTCATCGAATAAGTGTTTTTGCGTCAGGGTATCCACTTTCAGGAAAAGCTCATCCATGGGACTCAAATCCTGAACCCCAGTTGTTACGTCGGAAGGTTGTACTGGCTCGGTTTTTCCTGCTATTTTTCGAGTAAGACCCTTTAATATGCCCTGTCTCTCATCCAGATTGTCCGTCAATTTATCGTACATATTAAGGGCCTTTTCTCTCTGCCCCAGGTTTAAGTGCCATTCTGCGATCTTTGCTCTCAGGTGAATGATATCCGGGGTTGCCTCCATTTCAAGGGCAATTCCTTCCCCGATCTCAATGGCATCCTTTGGCATTCCCTGTTTACCGAGGGATAAGGCGAAAACAAGGCCGATTTCAGGGACCAGGGCTTCCGAACCAAAGACCGACTTCAGTTCAAGGCATTGACTTATCACGCCTTTAAAATCGCCTGCAAAGTAGGTATCCATGATCTTGTTTCGCTTGATGGAAAAGAGGTTCATAGGCCCCGAATAATCAGGCAAACCCCTTTGTTTAGAGAAATAATTTTCATCGAAATCGCCGAGCAATTTAAAAAGGGACTTGATGACGTTCCGGTATTCCGTTTCGGTGAGGTGCCCGGAGTAAGCTACTTTCAGTGTTTTGTAGGATTCCAGAAGAGTTGAGGCGATTTCCTTGTCTTTTTCCGAGACCCCTTCTGTTTTAAGAATTGCATTGAGGTCTTCTATTTTTCTGTCAAGGAGATCGAGGGGCGGTAATGAGGCCGGTCGGGTCTCGGATTTAGATATAACCACCTCAGGTTTCTGAAGGATGGGAATACACCCCGAAACTGATACAAGGAACATGACAAGAAAAGCAGTCATTGATTTTTTCATTTTGTTTTTCCTTTCAGGGGCTCAAACCGCCTTTTGAGTTCCCATGTGTCCCCGCGTGCCTTCATCTCTGAAACGACGCCGGCCGAAGTTGAGGGATCCGGGGTTTCACCGGACAAACCTTCAGGAAGACCTGTTACAGGAGATACGGGCACGGTCTGAATATCTTCACTAACGGTCGGCAGGTTTATTTCCGGAGGCTCAAATGCCAGGTCTGCGGGCTGTATATTTTTCGTATAATAATCGCTGTTGACGAGGGCATTTGCCGTATCAATCCATAGGGGAAGGGCGCCCGATGAGCCGTATATGGCTATGTGCTTTCCTTTCATAGGTCGATTATCATCATATCCCACATAACTTGCTATCACGTAACCCCTGTTAATATCAAGTTGGCCGCTTTTCTCTGCGGGCCCCGGCACAAAACCTACAAAGCTGGAATTTGTGAACCGGTTGGCTGTTCCGGTTTTTCCAAATGTAGGAATGGGAATATCGAAGACCCGGACCGCATCTTTTGCCTGTCGGCCTGTCCCGATTTCCATTACGTTTCTCAGGATTTCGGTTATTAGCCTTGAGACCCTGTTAGACAGGACCTTCTGAGGCCTGGCAATATATTCCCACAGGACCTCTCCTTCCCTGTCCACAATTTTTGTGATTATGGGGACCTGTTCGAGACCACCACCGGGTGAAAGAGGGTACACCTGCCCGGTCATAATGGTCTGATATGCCAGGGCCGCCTCCGTGATGCTGATCGAATTAGGGCCCAGGGGAAAAGAGAGTACCGGCTCCAATTTTGTAGAAATTCCGATGTCTTTTGAAAGATGTACCACGTAAAACATGTTCACAAGGGTCCTGAAGTCTCTGACTCTAAAAAGGACCTCGGGATCGTACCGCTTGAACCCCACCAATCTCCGGTAGTTTTTTTTCATTGCCTCTTGAAGCAGATCAATTGTCCCGGAGGTGATCAAACCATCAATCAACACGTCATTAACGGATATTGATTCCGGATTTTTCATTATCCATTCCGGGGTGAGCGGGAGCAGGGGAGTGGGAGAGAGGGATTCAGTGCTTTCCGCATAGATAATCTTTCCCCCAAGATCCTTATCCCGGGTCATGTAAAAACAGCGAAGGGTTTTTGAGAGTCTTTCCCGGTTTCCCGAAGTTTGATCCTGTCCATATTGTTGAACCAATGGGGCCATCCTTTCATAGGCCTCTTTCATTTTCAGGTTAAGCCCTTGCAGCCTTTTAAAACTGAATCGAAGAATTCTTTGTCCTTCGGATCCCTTTATATCAGATCTTTTAGCGTCTATGCTGAAGTGCAGGCGTTTGAGATTGACCAATATATCCTCATGCCCGCCAAAAATAATGTCCGATTCAATCTCTCTTCTGGATTGTTCAAACGCGGCCTCCATGAGGGCCTCCCTGTTGACAACCACCCCATATTTATCCCTGATTCGTTTTTTGTAAGACAGGTAGGATTCATCTTCTTTTTGATCAAGACCTAACAGGCCCGTTACCTGCCGGAATTCATTCATATTCAAATGGTCAGTGAGGTGGTAGAGCAGCCAGACAGTGGCAAGGTTTTCCGATTTGGCCCCTGCCCATGTCATAGACACCCATTCGCTTTTAGGACTGTGGTCCGGCCTGGGCACATAGAATGTGTTTTCAAATCGAAAAAGGTCCTTCATATTCTGGAGCCGGTCAAGACTGTTCCACTTGAGCTGAAGTGCCGCTGTATAGAGGATCGGCTTGAAAATGGAGCCTAATTGCCGTTTTGCATCAACAGCGCGGTTAAAAAACCGGTTAAAAAATCCCCCGGCCATGGCCCGTATCATACCTCTTTGAAGAACGATTACCCCCCCCTCCAATTCCGGGATCCTTGAAAGCATTAATTTCGTCTTGCCGTTAACCTGAGGAGATACCATCAACCGGACCGGAACAAGGTCCCCGACATTAAAAGGCTTTAAAAAGTGGGCAACATGTTTTTTATCAAAAACGGCCCAATTGCCTGAACGCCATTTCACCCAGGCGTCGCCAATAGGCTTGAGACCTTCAAAATCGATAATGC
>DAOUXC010000354.1 GCA_030666795.1 Desulfobacteraceae bacterium | reverse complement strand
GCAGGTTGGCGATTTTCAACCCTTTGAGTTTATCCATACCCCCCATCTTTGGGGCGTTCCATTTGATTTGGGCCGTATTCGGGGCCCAGTAGTGGGTGGGCACAGGGAAGCCCCAGGGAACCCCCCTCCCGTCCGAGGCACCGGCCCTGCCGTAACCGCCGGAGATGACCACGACATGGTCCCTGGTGCCTTTGGGAATCAGGGCGTATGTTATGCCCGTGCTCAAGGGGTGGACCTTGCACATTTTGTCTTTGAAACGGTTGTAGCATTCAACGCCCCGGGCCGTGTTGTAGGCGGTTTCACACTCTTCCCACTTGTACATGATCTTACCGTTAATCCCGCCCTTTATGTTGACGAGGGCCATGAAATCCTCCACGCCGCTGCTCCAGCCGCTGCCCCCCGCTGCAAAGGGACCGGTTCGGTATGCCAGAATACCGACAAACTGTTCCGGTTTCTTTTCCTCAGCGGCCATGGCCGGGGTGGAAACGATGGCAAAACTTGCCGTTAAAACCATAACAAAAATGGCAAAAATTACTTTGCGTCCCATATTCTTTTCCTCCTTTCTTTCCAGTTAAAGGTTTATGGTTAAGTTAAAGAAAGCAAAGCAAAGTAGACTCTTCATTTACTATGAACCTTGGCTTAAGTTTGACAATAAATAAGTTTTCCTCGCCTTAAGCCTTACGTCTTGTGCCTTTAATACGGAAAAGGCCAAAGCCGCATCTTATCTTTAATAGTATGCCAGAGTCTGGCCATGCCGTATGGTTCAACAATAAGGAAAAAGACGATCAGTCCTCCAAAGACGATGGATTCAATATTGGAGAGTATGTCAGAAGGAACGACATCCATAAAGGCGCCCAGAGACTGGTTGATGGCGATGGGCAATATGACAAAAAAACCTGCTCCAAAAAATGAACCCAAAACCGTGCCCAGGCCCCCGATGATGATCATGCCGATTAAGGCAAAAGAGGTCATGACATTGAACTCTTCAATGTTCGCGGATCCCACATAGCAGAAGGTAATCAAGGAACCGGCCACCCCCGCATAAAAGGTGCTTACGGCAAAAGCGGTTAGTTTATCGCGATAGAGGTTGACGCCGATGATCTCCGCGGCATAATCCACATCACGAATGGCCATCCAGTTACGTCCCAATTGACCGCGCACCAGGTTCTTTCCAACGGTCATAAGCAGGACCACCAGGCAAAGGGTCAAATAATATTTCTTGACGGGTGTGTCGATGGCCCACAACTTGAAAAGATACATGTCCGGTGCCTCTATGGTACCGAAAACACCGCCGCTTATCCACTGAACATGTACGATGACCCATTCGATGATAAACTGTGAGGCTAAAGTGGCAATGGCGAGGTAAAAACCCTTGATTCTGAGGGAGGGGAGCCCGAAAAAGGTTCCAACAGCCGCTGTAATCAAGCCGGCGCCCAAGATGCTCGGGATGAGAGGAATACCGTAACGGCCGTAAAGGATGAATGAAGAGTAGGCACCCACGGCCATAAAGGCGGCATGACCGATGGAGATTTGACCTGCGTATCCGGCCAGGACATTGAGCCCGAAGGCGGACAGGGCAAAACAGTAAAAGGGGATGATGATATTGGAAATCAGGTAGTTGCTGGCAAATATGGGAACAATGACAAATGCCAGGAATAGCATGACGATAAATCCCCACCTGTCCAAAGGAATAGGGAAGATGGCCATGTCACTCGCATAACTGTCTTTGAAATTACCGCACTCTCTATAAAACATAATCAATCTCCGCTTCGCAAGAAATAGTGTCATTCAAGCCGCAAGGCATGGTTCGAGAGACGACCCTGTCAGTTCTTCCTTAAGCCCTGAGCCTTGCGCCTTTAGCCTTTCATTTCACACCCTCTCAATAATCTCTTTCCCGAACAGACCGTAAGGCTTGAAATAGAGGACAATCAGGGCCAGGAGATAGGGGAAGAATGTCTGAATACCTCCCCCCACATACGGCCCGATGAAGACCTCACCCAAGTTTTCCCCTGCCCCCACAATGAGTCCCGCAATGATGGCCCCTGGGATACTGTCAATCCCTCCAATTATTAGCACCGGCAATGCCTTGAAGGCGATATAGGAGAGGCTGAACTGGACACCAAGGCGGGAACCCCAGGCTACACCGGCCACCGTGGCAACAACCCCCGCAATGACCCAGGTCAAATACCAGGCCTTGAGAAGGGGTATGCCCACGGACAGGGCCGCTTCATGGTCGTCGGACACGGCCCGAAGGGCCCTCCCGTTTCTCGTCTTTTGAAAAAACCAGATGAGTGCGGCCACGAGCACTGCCGCGACACCTGCAAAAAACAGATCAAAGGTGCTCATAAAGATTCCGCCCACTTCAAAGGAGGTATCCGGGATACCGATGTTCAGACCTTTTGCCTGGGTCCCATATATGGACTGTCCTATCCCCTCCATAAGGTACATGACGCCGAATGTGGCCATAAAGAGCATGAGCGGGGGACGGTTCACAAGGGGTTTAAGGACAACAAATACGACGAGGTATGCCCAGATGGCCATGACACCCACCGTGCAGAGCAGGGCAAGCCATAATGGCAGGTGCAAATACTGCTCAATGAAACCGACAAGGGCAAGGCCCGCAAAAAGGCTCATTGCGCCCTGGGCCATGTTAAAGACATCGGACGCCTTGAAAATCAGGGCAAAGCCAAGGGCGATAAGGGAATACATGATACCCACCATAAGCCCGGTGATCAGTACTTCAACGAAAAAAGCCATAGAGATACTCCTTAGTGTTAAAGCTAAGTTTTAAAGTCTGTTTCGCAGTGCAGCATTACCCGGTTCTCAACCTTTCTACCATAAATCCGAAATGTGAATTTAGATGCCTATTTTCATCATCCTGCCTCACCTAAATAGGCCTTAATCACTTTGGGGTTTGCCTTAATCTCATCAGGGGTCCCCTCCGCGATCTTTTTCCCGAAATCGAGGACCATGATCCGGTCGCAGATATCCATCACCACCCCCATATCATGCTCGATAAGGGCGATGGTGTAACCCAATTCTTCATTGGCATCCAGAATGAACCTGGCGATGTCCTCTTTCTCTTCCAGGTTCATGCCTGCCATGGGTTCGTCTAAGAGAAGGAGCTTGGGTTCCGCAGCCAAGGCCCTTGCCAATTCAACCCTTTTTCTCAGTCCGTACGGGAGCATGCCGGCGGGTGTCCTGCGAATATTTTCGATCTGAAAAAAATCGATGATTCTCTCCACGGCCTTTCTGTGCTC
>DAOUXC010000295.1 GCA_030666795.1 Desulfobacteraceae bacterium | reverse complement strand
GGTTATGAAGTCTTTTCCTCGATTCCGGGTCTCACGGCCTGGTCATTTCAAAGGGTTACGGACGGGTGATGCCTCCCCCCTCCCTGTTCCCCTCGCCTTTGGCTCGGGGCCAGGGGGTCCCCCATTCCGTAACCCAATGAAATGACGAAGGCCTTCCGACAGTCACTCGGAAAAGACCTCATAACCCTTTTCTTTTGAACACAAATTATTACCCACAGATTCTTGTGAGGAGCCAGAATTTTTCGCTAGGAGCCTGTCGGCTTACTCAAATTTTGGGGGCTGGTGGAAAATCTCCAGATACAAGGCATCCGAAATCCCGAGGAATGAGGCGTACATAGAAGTACGCCGCAGTGACGAGGGATGAGGATAACGCAGTAGATGGGGGTTTTCCGACACCCTTTTAGGTGTTATAAAATGATTATCGATTTTCACACTCATGTTTTTCCTCCTTTTTTCAGGGATGAACGGCCGGTGTTCTTCTCCGGTGAACCGGCTTTTGAATCCATTTATCGTTCCCCACAGGCAAGACTCGCAGGTGTCAGGGAACTCATAAGGAATATGGATGAAGAGGAGATTAACAGGTCGGTGATTTTCGGGTTCCCCTGGGAAAATGCGGAAAACTACCGCAGGCACAATGATTATATAATTGAAGCGGTCCAGCTCTATCCTGATCGCCTGACCGGTTTTTGCTGCTTCTCTCCCCTCACGCCGGGCGGACCGGAAGAGACGGAAAGATGTCTCAAGGCGGGGCTTTCAGGTGTCGGAGAATTAGCCATTTACGGATCAGGGCTGTCACTTGGGGCGGTTCATGCATTAAAGGACGTTCTGGACCTGTGTTCCCGGTTTGATGTGCCCTTTTTGCTCCACACCAATGAGCCCGTGGGTCATCAATATCCCGGAAAGGCGCCCATGACCCTCGATCAGATCTATGGATTCCTTAAGGCATATCCCAAAAACCGCATTATTCTCGCCCACTGGGGAGGAGGGATCTTCTTTTATGCACTGATGAAAAAAGAGGTGAGAGAGGTCCTCAGAAATGTCTGGTTTGATACCGCCGCCTCCCCATACCTTTACACTCCGGATATTTACAGGATCGCCGGGGAGGTGATCGGTTTTGAAAAAATCCTCTTTGGAACGGATTATCCCCTGCTCAAAGCCCAGAGGTACTTCAAGGAAATGGCATCGGCCGGTCTTTCCTCCCGGGCCATAGAGCAAATCAAAGGCCTGAATGCAAAAAAAGTGTTGGCCCTTAACCCGTAATCCGCAACCCGTAATGCATCCCCCTATCCCCCTATTGACGACATCTGTCCGGGGAAGTGTAGTGAATCATGGGAAGCTCTTGCGTGTTCCAAGGGCTTATTAAATGCTGTTTTCAGGAAAATATTTGCCAGGTCACTGTCTGATGCCCCCTTCCTCATGGGACCTTTCAGGTCTTCCTCCCGGTCAGATAGAAGACAGGGCCTCAAACGGCCGCTTGCGGTAAGGCGAAGTCGATTGCATGTATGGCAGAAATGGTGTGTCAGGGGACTGATAAAACCTATTTCTCCCGGGGCCCCTTCAAAACGGAAACGCTCTGCCGGACCATCCAATGCGGTTTTGGAAACCAGTACCAGTTTTCCGAGGTTGCCGAGTTTTTCTTTGATCACGGAGCTGGGAACATGATGCAGGGAATTGTCGGAACTTACAATTCCAAGGGGCATATATTCAATGAACCTTATATGGTAAGGGTGCTCTAAAGAAAGCCTGGCAAAATCCAGGAGTTCGTCGTCGTTGACGCCCTTGATGACCACTACGTTTATTTTTATGGGCTGAAACCCCATTTGATCGGCCAGGTCAATTCCTGCCAGGACCTGCTCCAAACCGTCGTAGCCTGTTATTCTTTTGTATTTATCCCTTTTAAAGGAGTCCAAACTGATGTTGAGCCTCTTTATGCCTCCTGTCTTGAGCTTCTCCAGGTTTTCCTTTAGGAAAATTCCATTTGTGGTAAGCGCGACGTCCTTAAGACCTCTAAGACCGGTCAACTGGGGTATGATTTTACATAGGCCTTTGCGGACAAGGGGTTCTCCTCCTGTCAGGCGGATTTTTTCAACCCCGAGTCTTACCGCAATACCGGCTATGCGGAGTATTTCTTCATATGTGAGAATGTCCTCGTGCAGCAGTTTTGGGATGCCATCGCACGGAAGGCAATAAAGACACCGGAGATTGCACCGGTCGGTGACGGAGATGCGCAGATAGTTTAGACGCCGGTTGTATTGATCAACTAATTGTTTATGATTGGTTTCCATTAAATTCTCGTTTGTTTTCAAATTAGTTCGCTTAGCTCAAGCCTTATCATAATGGCTGAATTGCATGGAGAAGGTGCCACGCCCCTGGGATACGGATCGAAGCGATGTGGAATAACCGAACATCTTGGAAAGGGGTACGCTGGCGGTAAGGACCTGAACCTGGCCTTTGTTGGTAATCTGTTCAATTTTTCCCTGCCTGGTATTTAAATCGCTTATGACCTCACCCATATACTCTTCCGGGACCAGGACCTCTGCCTTCATGATGGGTTCGAGGAGGAGAGGGGCGGCCTTGTCACAGGCATTTTTAAAGGCCATGGCCGCCGCTATTTTGAAGGCCATCTCGTCGGATGTCTCCTTTATTTGGACATTCAGTATGGCCGTCTGTACGTCAATGACCGGGTAGCCCATAAGTACACCGCTGGTTTCGGCCTCGGAAATCCCCTGCTTGATGGCGTCTAAAAATTCTTCTTTGAGATTCGGGTCCTCGCATTGATCAACAAAACGGTTTGCCTTACCTCTCGGCATGGGAGAGACCTGAATCCTGACGCCCGCAAAATGCTGCTGTCCGGCGAGTTCCCGCTGGAAGACCTCCTCGTGCTCCACGGATTGCGTTACTGTCTCCCGGTATACTACCTGGGGTTTTCCCTGGTTCGTG
This sequence comes from Desulfobacteraceae bacterium, assembly GCA_030666795.1. Taxonomy (GTDB): domain Bacteria; phylum Desulfobacterota; class DSM-4660; order Desulfatiglandales; family Desulfatiglandaceae; genus JAIOSR01. The sequence continues at coordinate 1,768 of DAOUXC010000295.1, read as the reverse complement.
TCCACCAAAAACTCGCGTTTAAGACGGCCGACAATGATTTCAAGGTGTAACTCGCCCATACCGGAGATGATTGTCTGGCCGGTTTCCTCGTCAATCCTGAATTTGAAAGTGGGATCCTCATCAGACAGTTTGTTCAGAGAATCCATAAGTTTCTCTTGATCCTGGACCTTTTTGGGCTCCACGGCCACACTGATCACGGGTTCGTTGATTTCAATGGGCTCGAGCAGAATGGGCTGGTCTTTGGTGCACACTGTGTCTCCGGTCGTTGTCAGCTTGAGACCCATGGCGGCAACAATATCGCCTGCCGAGGCCTGATCAATGCGTTCCCTCTTGTTGGAGTGCATTTTAAGAAGTCTGGCGAGTTTTTCATTTATACCCTTGCCAGGGTTGTAAACAAGACCACCTGTCTTAATACTGCCGGAATACACCCTGACATAGGTCATTTTTCTCCCCTGGTCCATCATGACCTTGAAGGCCAGGGCGGAAAACGGTCCCTTTGCTTCCGCGGCCCGGGTCGTTTCTTCCCCTGTAGAAGGGATATTCCCGACAACCGGTGGAATATCAACAGGAGAAGGCAAGTAATCAACAATCCCGTCCAAGAGGGGTTGTATGCCCCTGTTCCTCAAGGCCATACCGCAAAAGACCGGCACCAATTCCAGGTTGATAGTCGTCTCACGTATGGCCTGTTTTATTTCTTGAACTTCGATATCTTCTTCCGAGAGATATTTATCCATTATCAGGTCATTCTTGTCTGCCAAAGTTTCAAGGAGCAGGTCTCTGTACCGGGAGGCATCTTCCATAAATTCCGGAGGAATGGGTCCCTCATTGTATTCAATACCGAGAGTTTCTTCTTCCCATAGGATGGCCTTCATCTTAACAAGGTCGATGATGCCCTTGAACCGGTCCTCTAATCCCATGGGGAGCTGGAGAATAAGCGGGATGGAACCGAGGCGATCCCGTATCATTTGTGCGGCCCTGAAAAAATCCGCACCAACACGATCCAACTTATTGATAAAAGCGATTTTCGGGACTTTGTACCTGTCTGCCTGATGCCAGACAGTTTCGGATTGCGGCTCAACGCCGCCCACGGCGCAGAAAACCCCGATTGCACCATCCAGGACACGGAGTGCACGTTCCACTTCGATAGTGAAATCCACATGACCCGGTGTATCTATAATGTTGATAGCGTGCCCTCGCCATTCGCAAGCGGTCACGGCGGAGGTAATGGTGATGCCCCTTTCCTTTTCTTCCAACATCCAGTCCATGGTGGCTTCGCCGTCATGGACTTCGCCCATTTTGTGAACGCGGCCCGAGTAAAAGAGGACGCGTTCCGTGACAGTGGTCTTGCCCGCATCGATATGAGCGATTATGCCGATGTTGCGAGTTTTTGTGAGTTTTCCTGCAGGTGCCATGTTAATCTTATCTTTTTCAATAGAATATGGTTAATCCTGCCAAAATACAAGCTTAAGTATGACTGCTATTTAAGTTAATAACTTTACAACAATAATAAACCTATTTTAATAACCCCTTGGCCCGCCTCGGGCCTGTTTGACACGGAGGGTAAATCTAAGGTATCTTGCCTGGTCTGTCAAGGCAATAACTTTTAGGCTCCTCATTAGAAGCTATGGACCAAGATTCAATATAAAGTCGTTATACCCACTAACCGGGTTATGAAGTCTTTTCCTCGATTCCGGGTCTCACGGCCTGGTCATTTCAAAGGGTTACGGACGGGTGATGCCTCCCCCCTCCCTGTTCCCCTCGCCTTCGG
>DAOUXC010000193.1 GCA_030666795.1 Desulfobacteraceae bacterium | reverse complement strand
CAGACGGCCCAGCTAAAGGACATCGTTGCCGAGATTGAACGTGTTCACGAGAAGGGCGTTCAATCCTTTGACGTGATTATAAATGAATTTAGTGCCCTCTTGAACCAGCTTTCAGACCTCAACGAGAGTCCCGGGCAGAACCCTGACCGGGAAAGACAGACAGTAGATCCTTTCAACAGGCTCAGATCATCCTTTGGCAACCTTAACGGGGTGCTCCAACAGGGTCAAGCATTGATGGACCCTGTACGGCATGCGGCTTCCCGGGTCTCTGACACGGTGGATAAGGTCTCAGGGCTCGTTCAGAACATCCACACCATCGGATTCGAAACACACCTCATGGCACTGAATGCAATTGTGAATGCAGCCCGTCTGGGGCAAGAGGGGGGTGCGCTTGAAGTCCTTGCCCAAGAGGTCAAGCAGGCTTCCGATCGATCCACGTCTATTTTGCGGCGCACGGACGAACTACTTAACCTTGTCACGGGTGTGGCGGACAGACTTAGAAATCAAAACGCGACTGGAGAAGTCGCAGTATCTTTGGATGGCTCCATGGAGGAGATCTCCAGGGCATACAATCGATTCATTGAGAGTTCTGCTGTGGCCCTTGAGCGAGCAGATGAGATCAAGTGTGCCATCTCAGAAACGAAGGCACGTCTCGACTTTCTGCCTATACTGGCCGAAAGGCTAACAGTATCTCTCAAACGATTTGAGACAATGACTCAGGACCTCAGCTCTTTTGCAGTCGAAGGGCATAAAATGAGCCAGGAGGAAATGGAAGATATGCTCGGGCGCTACACCATGGAAAAAGAAAGGGAAATACATGGAGCGTCCTTATACGGGTCCTCAGAGCTGCCTTTTGCAGGGGATATCGCTGAAGTGCTCCCTGAGGCTGATGACGATGGAGCGGGACAGGCACAACGGGTGATGTCGGAAGACAGGCCGAAGTCCGATATCGAGATATTTGAGGACGGGGCTCCATTTCAGGAGAATGAATCAGGGGGCGATTTTATTCTTTTTGGTCCCCCTGAAGCGGAAGAAAAAAGAGAAGCTGGTGCCGAGACATCCGAACCTGAAGAAGCGAGCGAAAACGAGGGAGATCTCGGGGATAATGTGGAATTGTTTTGATTTTGTCGAAAGGTCGAGTCGTTAGGTAGTGAAACCGGCCAAGAGGTAAACGGAGGACATAAAACATGTCTTTTACGAGAGAGGAAAAAGACGGAAACATCAGGCTGAAGATCGAAGGGCCCATGTCGATCTATGAAGTTGCCACCCTTCAAGAGGAGTTTTGCGCCTGTCTTGCAAAAAAGGTGGACCTGGAACTCGATCTTGGGGGTGTAACCGATTGCGACACGGCGGGGGTTCAGCTTATATATGCGGCCCGAAAAACGGCAGGGGAAAAGGAAAAGCTATTTCGTGTTACCGAAGCGCCTCAAACGGTTTTAGAAACCCTGCGAAACGCAGGTCTCAACCCTGATGAAATACTCAATTCAGAGGTCGTCCAGTAGTTGAGCGGTCTAGTAGGAACTTAGAAAATGTATACTGACTGATAGAAACTGGAGAGAAATTGGAAACTCGAAACTGGGCGAGACTAAGGAAAAAACTCAATAAATTATCTAAGCTTTAACTATCTAAGAGTGCCAAGCATCAAGATTCAATTATCAAATTTCCGGAGGTTTAATATGCCAAAAATCATCATGACAGCGGATGATTCAGCGAGCGTGAGACAGATGGTCGGTTTCACATTGAAAGATGCGGGGTATGACGTGGTGGAGGCGGTGGATGGCCGGGATGCCTTAAACAAGCTGAACGGATCCAACGTCAACATGCTGATTACCGACCTGAACATGCCAAACATGAACGGGATCGAGCTGATCGAGCAGGCTCGGGCACAGAAGCAATTTAAATTCATGCCCATCGTTATGCTGACTACGGAGTCCCAGGACTCCATGAAGCAGCAAGGCAAAGCAGCCGGTGCGACCGGCTGGATCGTGAAGCCTTTCAAGCCTGAACAACTTGTTGCGGTGGTAAAGAAGGTGCTGGGGTGAAGTATTGACAATTGAAGACTTGTCCGCCTCCGGCGGATTGAATATTGAGGATTGAGAAAGAAATTAGTCAATCTCCGATAAACAACAGTTAACTGAAAGGGATGTTAACAATGGATAAACACAGGGAAGTTTACCGGGAAGAAGCCTATGAGCTCCTGTTAGAGCTTGAAACCGCCCTGCTCGAGTTGGAGGAAACCCCGGATGACCAAAATCTGATAGGCCGAGTTTTCAGGGCCATGCACACGATCAAAGGCTCGGGCGCCATGTTCGGGTTTGATGACATCGTAGCGTTCACCCATGAGATAGAGACGGTGTTCGACAGGGTGAGGGAAGGGAGAATCCCTGTTACAAAAGACCTTGTGGACCTGACCCTCCTGGCCTGCGATCAGGTTAAGAAGATGGTAGACGGAGACCAAATCGACGAATCTGCGAAGGAAAATATTTTAGAGGCCTTCCGGAAAATGCTCCCGGATAAGGGCCAAATGGAAGAAACGGATCCGGAACTGCGCGAAATCAGCCACGAGCAACCTGAAACCCCAAGTCCAAAATCCCAAATCCAAAGTGTTACCTACCGCATCCGTTTCCGACCCAATCCTGAAATATTTGCAACGGGGACGAACCCGATCCTCCTGTTGGATGAACTCAGGGCACTCGGAACGCACCAGGTAAAGGGTCAAACCAAAGACATTCCTTCGCTCAAGGACCTGAACCCCGAGTTCTGCTACCTCTACTGGGACATTATCCTAACAACGACGGAGGGGATAAACGCCATTAAGGACGTGTTCATTTTTGTTGAGGATGAGTGTGAATTGAGGATCGACATAATCGACGAGGAAGAGGAACTGCAAGGAGATTCGGACTACAAGCGGCTGGGAGAAATCCTGGTTGAGCGCGGGGACTTGAGCGCGGATGAACTTCGGAAAGCCTTGTCAGACCAGAAGCGTCTCGGCGAAGTGCTCGAGGAGACCGGGGTGATAGAAGAAGGGGTCGTTGATTCTGCCCTGGCAGAGCAGCAACGAGTTCGACAGGCGCGACAGACACGACAGGAAAAGGCCCTTGCCTCCAGCATACGGGTCGCAGCGGACAAACTGGACACTCTGGTGGATCTCGTTGGCGAGTTGGTCACGGTCCAGGCGAGCCTGAGTCAGAAGGCCTCCACACAGAAGGACGCTGAACTCGTTTCCATTTCGGAAGAGGTTGAACGGCTCACCGCGGAACTTCGGGACAACACCATGGGCATTCGAATGATGCCCATCGGAACCACTTTCAGCAAGTTCAAGCGCTTGGTCCGTGATCTTTCAAGTGAGTTGGGCAAAGAGGTTGTGCTGACCACCGATGGCAGTGAGACCGAACTTGACAAGACCGTGATTGAACGCCTCAATGACCCGCTGGTCCACATCATCCGCAACAGCATTGACCACGGTATCGAACCACCGGAGATCAGGCAGGCAGGGGGAAAGGACCGCCAGGGCACCGTCCGCCTCTCTGCGGTCCACTCAGGCGCCCATGTCCTGATAAAAATCTCCGACGACGGCAAAGGCCTTGACCCGGAGGTCATCCGAGCAAAGGCGGTGGAAAAGGGCCTGATTTCACCGGGTGCGGAACTGTTGGAGAGCGAGATCTTTTCACAGATATTTGCTCCGGGTTTTTCAACCGCCAAAGAGGTGACGGATGTCTCGGGCCGCGGAGTTGGTATGGACGTGGTAAAGCGGGGCATAGAGGCCCTTCGGGGTTTTATTGAAATTGCGTCCGGTAAGGATTTGGGAACGACCATCACACTGAAGCTGCCCCTGACCCTGGCCATCATCGACGGCCTTCTCGTTCAGATTGAAAAAGCCCACTTTGTTCTGCCACTTAGCAGCGTGGAGGAGTGTGTGGAACTTACCCATGAAGATGCAAAAAACACGAACGGCCGGCACATCATGAAGGTCCGCGATGAGTTCGTCCCTTATGTCCCTCTCAGGGAGCTTTTTGGCATTAATGGGGACAAACCGCTCATCGAGCAGATCGTGATCGCTGAGCTTGACGATCACCGCATCGGATTCGTCGTGGACCAGATCGTAGGTGAGCACCAGACCGTGATCAAAAACCTGGGCAAGGTCTATAAGGACGCAAAGGGATTTTCCGGGGCCACTATCCTCGCCGACGGGACCGTGGCCCTTATCCTGGATGCGAATGGACTCTCAGAGGTAGCCATGATGGAGGAGAGAGGTTTTCGGTCGATTGTTTGACCCGGTAATGACAACTCGACTAATTTTCGATTCAACGGAGATAAAGAATGGCATTTACATATTTTTTCAGAGACCTGCAAACCCTTGAGATGGTCAGGGACCATGTGATTCCTGCACTTCGCAGTCGGAGATTTATTAAAATATGGGATGCAGGCTGTGCAATGGGGCCGGAGCCTTATACGCTGGCAATTATCCTGAGGGAGAACATGGGCCCCACTTTCCGGAACGTCAAGATATACGCTACCGATATCGATGAGAGCGGGCATTTCGGCGAAATTGTTAATAATGGGATCTATCCAAAGGATCAGGTCAAGAGAATCCCGAAGAGAATATTTGAGAAGTACTTCAAGGAGAATGGAAACCCAGGCCACTTTATCGTAGCAGAAAAGCTCAGGAGATGTGTGGAGTACCAGCATCACGATTTGCTGAGCCTGGTACCGATCATGAAGGACCTGGGGCTCATTATGTGCAAGAACGTCCTTTTGCATTTCAATGAGAAAGAACGTGTCGAGGTCATAAAGATGTTTCATGATGCTCTGGCAAAAGGCGGGTTTTTCGTAACCGAACAGACCCAGAAGATGCCCAGCCAGGTTTCCAGGTTGTTCGAACCGGTGGTGTCCCATGCACAGCTGTTTCGCAAACGGAGTTAGTCGAGTGGTCGAATGGTGGAGTAGTTAAAGGGCAAACCATGCAACCAGAGGATTCCGGATGACAAAATTGAAGGCCATATTCCCCGGTGACTGGAAGCGTATCATGAATGCTTACAAAAATTTTGCTGCATCTTCAGGTGCCGGATCGACTTCTGAAAGACTTTTTTTTGCTTTTGTTGAAATCGGTGTGAGGTTCGGGGAGAGATTGTCAGAGTTGGAACCGCAAGGATTTGTCGAGATAGGCTGCGGTCTGGCTATCCCCTCGCTGACCCTTGCGAAGCTGGGAATCGAAGGAGGGAAGGCCGTTGATGTGGACCCAAAAGTCCTCTACCTTGTCAGAAAATTGATGCAACAGTTAGGTTGCAATCTTGATGTGGAATACAGTGATGTTTTCAAGAACCGGCCCAAATTACAAAAAGGGCAATTGCTTGTGGCAGAGAAACCTGCAAGCTACAAAAAGAACATCCTGGAAGTGGAGTATAACCTGTCAAACCGGTGCAAGATCGAAGGCCACAACTTCTCAATAATCCCCTCTTTCTTAAAGGATGACACGCTGAACTCCTATGCGGAAAGATGCGGCAAATATGAAATAAGGTTGCAACAGGTTGGCTTCAAGGTGGAAAACAGGCAGGTTATTGCGCAACTGCCCTACAGGTGGTTGATAGCCACCAAATGGTGATGAAGGGGTTGATTGTGGTGTTATTGAATCTCAGTAGCGGCAGAACGATGTATACCTCCAATGCGTACCTTGTCCTTGGCAACCACAACGCACTGGATGACGTAAACACACTCGTGGATGTTGGGAGAGATCCTTTGATTATGGAGAGGATATATGAAGCACCGACCGGTGTAGGCAAGCAAAGAATTGAACAGGTGGTGTTAACCCACAGCCATTATGACCACGCGGAGGCCCTCCCCCTCATACATGAGGCCTTTCACCCGGTTGTCTATGCGTATTCACCGTCCTTGGAAGGTGTGGACCATATTCTCAACGGCGGCGAGACTTTGAAACTCGGCGACAGGATGTTCGAGGTGATCCACACCCCGGGTCACAGCCATGACTCCATCTGTCTTTACTGTGAAGAGGAGAGGACGCTTTTTGCAGGGGACACGACGCTCATAGTCCAGTCTTTGGGAGGCACTTATGAGGAGCAATATGTACATGCCCTGGAGAAGTTATGCCGCAAGGACATCCGTTCCATTTATTTAGGCCATGGAGAGGCCTTATTAAAGGACTGCAACAAAAAACTGCGAAACACGTTAAGGGTTGTCAAGGAGAGTTGCCGACTAGTCGCCTCATCGAGTGGTCGAACAGTTGAGTAGTCGAGTGGTGGGGTAACAAGTTCCAAAAAGGAAGGCATGGATAAGGAACTGGATTTCAAGCTAATACCGCGCCAAGAGCAGCACTCTGACTATGACTGGATGAATATTGATCACAGTGATACACGCGTGGGGAAGGTCAGAGGACGTATTGACGGTAAGTTCCTTACTATTTGTTCTATCAATATATTTCCAGAGTTTCAAAGACATGGTTATGCCAAAGCAACGATCGACATGTTCAAAACATATTTCGATACCATTATCGCGGACAGGGTGCGACACACAGCGATCGGTTTTTGGAAAAGGGTGGGCTTCGCTGATAAGGGTGACGGTAGCTGGGAATTTCGAAGTGGAAATTCGAAGCTTCAAGCTGGGCCGGATGATCGTTCAGCGCTATGCCCTGGTGGTGAAAGACGCCATTGAACGATAAGGCATGAATAGAGAGAAAACCATTGCCGTTAAGCAAGGGAAAATGGGGAGGTGATATTTCATAAATAGAGGCTATTGTTCGTTTTGGTTATTAAAATCGCAAAACAAAGGAAAGAGAGGTTAAGAAATGGACAACAAAACAGAAAAGAGCATTCTTGAAAATTCGGTACCGGAGCCTGCAAGGGAAGCACACGGGAAGGATCAAAAACAAAAAGAAAATGATTACACTGGGGTGCCACAGGATCAGCTTGGTTCAGTGACAAGTACAGTGGTGTTTGATGAATTTAACAAGATACTGGACGCTGTCAAGAATGGCCACCTGGATGTGCGTGTGGAATTGAGCGGCACAACCGGTGATGACAGGAAGATGCTCGAGGGCCTCAACGAAATCGTTGACGCGTTCGTAGAACCGATCAACGTGACGGCAGAGTATGTGGACCGCATCTCCAAGGGTGATATACCCGAGAGCATCACGGACGAGTACAAGGGAGACTTCAACGAGATCAAGAATAACCTCAACCAGTGCATCGACGTGATGAAGGGGCTCCT
>DAOUXC010000217.1 GCA_030666795.1 Desulfobacteraceae bacterium | reverse complement strand
TCGAACTCGGCAAGGGCGAGGCGGGTTTTTCCGGCGAGGGGGCCATAAAACCCATAAGACTGACGGGTCAACCTTTATTTCAGGTCCAGGACATTTTCCCGTTCCCCAAGGGTTTTACTCAAAAAGATGCACAGGGCCTCCTGCAGTTGATTGTGGATGAAATCGGTGAGACCGGCAAGAAAAAGGAATTTGAGTGCGAGATACGTTAAAGATCCCCCTTGCCCCCCTCAAAAAGGGGGGGCATTGTGAACTCCACCCTTTTCAAAAGGGACACTATTTCTTCCCCCTTTTCTAAAGGGGGAATGAGGGGGATTTTAAAAAGGGGGAGAGGGTTAGGGTGAAAGTTACTTTGAAATCTGCTTTGACGTTATCATGGAGAGAAAATAATTTGCAGAGACATTTCTTGACGATCCTGTTAGGCTGCCTGTTGCTTTCAAACGCCACGGTATTTGGGGCGGACGTGCCCCAGGTCACGTTTACCGTGGAAAAATTCGTGGTGGAAGGTGAAAATCCCCTTTCCGAGAACAAGACAAGGGAAGTGCTTGCGCCTTTTTTGGGAAAACACGAGGGCCTGGCCCGCATCGAGAAGGCATCAAATGCTTTAGAGCAGGCCGTTCATGATAAGGGTTACCAGTTCCATAGGGTGGTTGTTCCGCCGCAGCGCGCGGCCGACGGCGTGATCAAGCTCCGGATACTCAACTTTCCGCTGGATAAGATCACGGTGGAGGGGAACAAACACTTCTCGGATGAAAATATCCTTGCAAGCATTCCTCCCCTTCGCCCGGGTCAGTCTCCCAATACCCTCAAAGTGGCACGTTCCCTCTTGATGGCCAATGAGCATCCGGCCAAACGGGTGGCCGTGTTTATACGCGAAAGCCAGGAGACCGGCAAGATAAACGCAAAAGTGAAATCGAGGGACATGCGACCGTACCAGGTCTTCTCCTCATATGCCAACACGGGCGACAGGGCCACGGGCCATACCCGGCTTTCCTTAGGTTTTCAGCACAGCAACCTCTTCAACCGGGACCATACCATGACCCTGAGCTACACCACCTCGCCCGGACACTGGAGCGATGTTCAGCAGTATGGCGCCTTCTACCGGATACCTCTCTATGACATAGGTGCCGGCATTTCCATGTTCTATTCGCATTCTAAAGCGGACCAGGGGAAAGTGGCCGATTTTTTCGATGTGAGCGGCAAAGGGGACTTTGCCGGTATCAGTGTTGATTACGCGCTTTTTCCCATAGGAGATTACAGCCACAAATTGACCATCGGCCTCCAGGACCGGCTGTTTGAGAACGACACCAGCTTTATCGGCACTCCCATCGGGGTTGACGTTCGAAGCAGGCCCCTGTCCCTTCGTTACAACGGGGGCTATGAAAAAGCCAGGGTCAGCGCTGGCTTCTATGTGGAATTTACCAATAATCTTGTTTGTGGCTCGGACAATGACAAAAAGGCTTATGAGGCAACGCGCGCTGATGCGGACCCCCACTGGGACGCTTTCCGTTTTGGGGCTGATTTCGACTACACCCTGCCCAAGAACTGGCAACTGCGCTCACGCTTTGCCGGGCAGGTGAGCAGTGAACCCCTGATCTCCGGTGAACAGTTCGGCTTGGGGGGGACCCGCTCCGTGCGTGGTTTTGATGAACGGGAGATCTCAGGGGACAACGGGTATCAATTCAATTTCGAGGTCTGGACCCCGCCCCTTTTCCATAACGCCCGCCTTTTGGCTTTTTTCGATACGGGCCGTCGAAATTTGAGGGATCCCCACCCCGGGCAGGTTGCGGGGGAATCCATTTCCAGCATCGGCATAGGACTGCGCTGGTACTGGAAAAGCTATCTCAGCATTTCCCTTGACGCGGCACACGTCTTAAACGGGATAAACGAAGGCGATGATATAACAAAAACAGGCGACGATAAGGTCCATTTCAATGTTTTTGTGAGGTTTTAAAAACTGATGAAACCGTAAGAAAACTCTTGCGCCCGTCAATTCGTGCCGCGGCCCGTTTGCAACGTAAACTGCAAGAGAAATCTTTGTTGCCGGCACAAGTTTTCCTCTGACCCTGCCTTGGTGTTTGCGATTTTTCAACTTATATTTCAAATAGTTAAATGTTAAAGTTCTTCGAATACTTTAGATTAGAACCTCGCGGTTCTGCGTGGCCTGTCTTCTGTGCGACTGAACGAAAGCTTGAAATCAAACGTAAAGTAAGGCATATAAAATAAAATTGACGGGGGAGGTTGACTTTTGTCCTGAATACCCCGTCAGTCCTTAAAAAGATTACTACCCATAAGAGAAATGTAATGGTCCATATTCCGGATTACAGGCTTGCCAGAGAAAGAATGGTCAAGACCCAACTCGTGCCCCGCGGGATAAAAGATCCCCGGGTATTGAAGGCTATGGGGAAAATTCCCAGGAACCGCTTTATCGAAGAGGCCCTCTCCGGCGAGGCATACAACGACCATCCATTGCCCATCGGACACAAACAGACCATATCCCAGCCCTATATCGTGGCCCTCATGACAGAAATCCTTGAGCTTACCGGTGAGGAAAAGGTCCTTGAAATTGGTACTGGCAGCGGTTATCAGACGGCAATTTTAGCCGATCTTTCCAGAAAGGTTTTTACCGTTGAAAGGATAAGGGATTTGATGGTCAAGGCGAGAAATATCTTGGCTGACCTGGGTTATAATAACATCATGTTCAAGGCCTTTGACGGTACCTTGGGGTGGAAGGAATATGAACCCTATGATGCAATTATGGTTACGGCCGGGGCACCTAAAATTCCTGAACCCCTTCTTGACCAGCTCGCAGACGGCGGACGTCTGATCATCCCTGTTGGAAACAGGTTCAGCCAGGAACTGATCAAAGTAACCAAAAAAAATGAGACTATAATTCAGAAAAATTTCGGGGGGTGCCGTTTTGTGGATTTATTGGGGGTTCATGGGTGGAAGGATTGAAGGAGCTTACAGCTCTCAGCAATCAGCGGTCAGCAAAAAGACAAGGTTCTCCAATGCTTTTGATTATCCTCAGTATTTTAATCCCATAAAACCGGGTAAAAGATACAACCTCACTGCAATTGATAGCTACAAAGGTTATCTGAGTTTTCTGTGCCGGGTGAGTGCTTATTCGACCTTGAAGAGCCCCTCATCAAACTCGGGCTTCCCTTCATATTTCTTCATAAAAAATCCCGGTGCCTTATCCAGGTTTTCAAAAACAGCCGGGCTTAATTCAATGCCGGCCTGATTAAAGGCTTTCAATATCTGTTTCATGGATGGAGGGCATCCTTTTACCGCGATCATCTCCTTTATATCGGGGTTGTCTTTATTGGCCTGGTAAATGCATTTTCCCAATAGGATTGTTTTTTTCTTCCCCGGCGTAGGTTTCATAGCCTTTCCGGTGAGTACCTCAATGTCATCCCAGGGCTCTCCTTTCCATGCCATGGCAATCCCCATAAGGATCGGACCGTTTAAAAATGAACAATAGGTACACATGGTAAGGTCATACTTCCGGTAGGAAATTCCCTTGATGCCCATTCGCTTCAAGGGTAGCGGAAGACTAATGTCATCCTCTTCTGAATAAGGAAATTCGTGTACGTGCCGGGAGGCCACATCCTCTATTTTTTCCCCTTGAATCTCTATGTCGGACAGGTCAAGAGGTCTTTTAAGGTTCCGGGCCGCGTTGACCAGGTGGGGCACCTCCGATGCGTCATGTCCCAGGACTTTTGCGCCAACCATATCCGCAGAAAGCATATCAGGGGAGGCAATCAAAATATTGCTTCGCCTTATCTTTCCATCGAATCCCGGCCCGCGTTCGCTCGTGTAAATTCCGTCTAAGATTGTAAAAGAGGGAGGAAGTACCTTGGGAAACCTTGCAATCATGTAATTAAGATTCTTTTCCGGATCAGCGCTGTGACATTTCTTCCGGGACTTGATATCCAGTGTGCCTTTCATGTTTTTGATCCCGAGAGTCACCACTGTCTGCGCATGGGTCTTGAGAACAGGAATGTCCACCAGAAAATCGCTGTTAAACATATCCGCGTTGAAATTCAGATCCATCCCTTCCCCAATGTCTACCGTCTCAAACGGCCGCTCAAAGACATTGATGGTCTTGACCCCGTAACGTTCCTTTAAAATATTGTAACCGAGACCTTCAAACGCATGTTTTAACGTCTCTTTGTCTTTGGGATCAAAAACAACCGCGCCTTCCCCTATTACGATGTCGTCGATGCCACGTTCCTTGAGAAGCACGACCATATCCTCCACAACGCGTGACGTAGTTATCACACCCCACTTGGGAAAGGGTACGCTACGTGACCAGAACACGATATTGGGTTTGATAAATACCTTTGCGTTTGAATGAAGGTGGTCGAGGCCATGTGAAAGTTCCACGGCCTTCCGGACCGATTCAAGCGGCTTTTCATAACGTACGATTGACACGGTTTTTTTGTTTGAAATAGAATTCATCTTGATCTTATCTACCCCCTCCTGACCCCATAACGCCGATGGAATGCCGACCTATGTCGTACACAAAAGGTTTATCTTTCTCTTGAACTACCCGAATTTGTCAAATAAGACAACCATTTCCTCCTTTAAACCTTCCGGGACAAAAGAAAGCTTTTCACCGGGAACCTCAACAAATTCTGCGCTGCTTCTCACAAGGAGATGGCCTTCATTATCCCTGATCTCCGCCCGAGCCTTAATCTTGGGAGGAGTCGAGTCATCCAGTACCTTCCCTTTAACTGTCAGGGGTGTTCCGATCAAAACAGGCCTGATATATTTGATATCCATCTTTCTGGTTACCAAAAAAATCTTTTTAAAATATATTATCGTCCAGGACATGACCTCGTCGAGCAGAGTGGAGACAATACCGCCGTGCGCCATGTTTTCCCATCCTTCATGATTTTTGCCTAAGGTGATCTCCGAACACACTTCATTTCCAAGATTATAAAATTGAAGATTCAGTCCGATTGGATTTGCCGTTCCGCATGCAAAACAATTGTGGCCTTGAAGTTTTTCAATGCTGATCCTTTCATCTTCACTCATAAATATATCCTCTCACTCTTGTCCAAAAACGGCTTTTCTAATGATATCCTCTAACTGGTGCTCATCCGAAAATGGCTATTTCCGGATCCACGCTTTCAGCAGTCAGCTTTCAGCGATCAGCAAAAAATAATGAATATCAGTTAATTGGGCTGAGTGCTGAATGCTGATGGCTGTACCCTTCATCCTCAAATCTCTGATTTCTGGATGGGCACTAACTAACTCACGTAATTTCCGCCAGGAAAGTAAACCACGTCATATCATGGTCCCATTCACGGAGAATCCGGAAACGCCTATTCACCAACTGCGTTTTGACTTCCCGGGCCTGGCTCCGCATCAATCCCGAAATAATTACTCTGTCCTTTTTTCCGAACACCCTTCTATCCAACAGATCACTAATCACGGCATGATGGATATTGGCCACCACTAAATCCGCGGGCTCATCATAAAAATCCTCTGCCGGCCTCTCGACTGTCTCAATGATCCCATCCAGACCATTGAGGCTGACGTTTTTATTCGCTGTTTTCACACAAAGAGGGTTGAGATCGGCAGCAATAACCCGTTCGGCACCGAGAAGGGCAACGGCCAGTGCCAGAACCCCGGTTCCCGTTCCCAGATCCAGAACCCGTGAAAACGGTCCCTGCCTGTGGGCGCAGGCGATTGCACTCATACAATCTCTCGTTGTTGGATGCAGACCGTTACCAAAAACCACGCCGGGATCCAGGAAGATTGGAATAACCCCTTCCGTGGAAACCTTTTTTTCCCATGGCGGAACGATCAAAAACCCTTCGATCCTTAACGCATCCAGCCCACCACCCTGCCACTGATCATAAGTGAAATAGTAGTCATCGACCAGCTCAAGATCAGAACGCCTTTTCAACAACCGGATAAGCAGTTTATCCGCGGGTTTTTCAAAAAACAGAAACGAACTATCTTCTTCTACCCAGTTCCCCAGAAACGTGTCTCCCAGGACCACCTCGTCATCTTCCCTCACCAGTCCATTAAGAAGATAGATATAGAGGTCCCGATACGGTACGATCACGGTTTCTTCCATCTTTTCGCTTCTTTCTATAAGTTCAACCAAGGCCTTATCCACCTACCTCCTCTTAACGCCCTCACACAACCCATACACTCTTTTTAGTATTCCCGGATATTTAAAGTCAAGACAGGTTTCCGAATTCCGAGAAGTTTGAGCACAAAAAAAGCCCCTCGCAAAACGAGGGGCTTTTTGAAATTAATTCGGCGGCGTCCTACTCTCCCACGCAGACTCCCACGCAGTACCATCGGCGCTAAAGAGCTTAACTTCCGTGTTCGAGATGGGAACGGGTGTTTCCTCTTCGCAATTGCCACCGAAAATCTTAAATACAGAATATGCAACCAAAGGGCATAAATGGAAAAAATTTATGGCCAAGCCTCACGACCTATTAGTACCAGTTAGCTAAATGTGTTACCACACTTACACACCTGGCCTATCAACCTCGTAGTCTACAAGGGGTCTTCAGCTTCCGTGTTACCACGGAAAAGGGATATCTTATCTCGAG
>DAOUXC010000005.1 GCA_030666795.1 Desulfobacteraceae bacterium | reverse complement strand
GGAATCCAGAAATCTAAACTGGATGCCGGATCAGGTCCGGCATGACATCTGATACCCCGCTGCTCTGCGGCGGGGTTGTTCATTGAAGCCTTTTCGGGCTTCCCCATCATTGAAGATTTTCCTGCGTTCTATCCCTCTGATTATGACATGATGCAAGAGGCCGGGCGTATCTAATCGTGCTATTCTGGACATACACAAAACAACATTTCCAAGCAGACCTCTTGTCAAGTTATTTTAGTATTTATAATTGTCCCCCTTTTCATTTTTCCCGCCGCCGCCACATCATCCCGGTTTCGGTCCGGATGATATTCAAACGCCAGTTTTTGGTAGGATTCCTTGATCTCCTGCTGGCTTGCGGATGACAGCACTTGCAGTGTCTGATAATAATCATGCTAGTCCATTTTCTTCTATGACGTTCCTCCAAAGTGACGGGAACCGATTTGCCGGATTCCTTTCCTCAGCGGGCCTCAAAGGTGTAAGCCGAATCGAGTTCTTTTCACTTGACCAAAAGGATAGAGTTTACTATGTATTTTACTAATTTTATCCAACTTTCCGATGGTCTAATTTAGGATATGAGACATTGCTAAAATGCAATATCATCCCGACTTAACAGGGAGTCATCCGTGAGACGATCTGTTCTGATACTAAGTCTGATCGCAATAGCGCTGCTCACCACGCTGACCTACCATCTACTAAATCCGAATTGGGTCCTGTTCCGAAAAGGGGAAATCTATTATTCTAAAAATAAGTATTCAAAAGCCATCCCCTGTTACGCCCGCCTGCTGAAAAACGGGTTTGAAACACGCGAACTCCTACTGCACCTGGGGACTTCATATGTTGCCACCGGTGATCTTGAAAAGGCGGATACGATTTTCCGGAAAATTATCAACCAGAGTCCGAACAAACTGGCGGCCGTGATGGAACTGGCCGGTATCTGCACCATCTTCGGCCGATTCAAGACGGCCACCATTTTTTATCGAACCTTTCTTCAAGAACAGGCCGACAACCGGTCCGTGCGCATTCTTCTGGCAAGGGTTCTGACCTGGTCCGGCCATTTTGACGAGGCCATTTTAGAATATAAAAGAGCTTTGGGGGAAGAAAAATGAAGAATCTCATGATCAAATACCTTTTGCCCGCATTCGTTTTGCTGTATCTCCTTTTTTTTGGATCTTCCGCGGCCCTATCAGATGAGGGAAAAGAGAAATTTTCGGCGCCAGGACCGACTCTGGAGACCGCTTTTCCAAAATCAAATAGAATCGAAGTCATCCCCGTCAAACCCGGAGAAGAGATTCCGGACTGGGTGGCCCGATGGGAGCTGGCCAGGGTTCTCAGCTATGCCAAGCTGTACGATGAATCCATAAATGAATATGAAAAGCTTTTAAGGAAAAGGCCCGATCTTACGGAGGCAAAGCTTGAGTTGGCCAACGTCTTCTTTTGGAAGGGGAATCCTGATAGGGCTATCCGGCTGTTAAAACAGGTTCCGCAAAAAGAGATGACGGAAGAAACCAAAGTGCTTATGGCCGATCTTCTTGTGGCGCAAAAAGATTATGCCGAAGCGGAACCACTGTACAAAGCCTACCTGAATACCCATCCGGAGGACCAGGCCGTCAGGCTGAGGCTGGCGGAAATGCTGAGCTGGCAGAAAAAATACGATGCATCCCTGAATGAATACCGGAAAATCCTGAAAAAACGGCCTGATGACATGCAGGTAAGAAGACGATACGCCTTTGTGCTCATCTGGGCGGGAAAACATTCTGAGGCGGCATCGGAATTGAAAAAGACTCTTGATTAGACCTTAATGCAGCTTTTTGGTTATTATGATTAATGAAGCGATCCTCAACTCCACATTCAGGCCATGTAAACCGTGGTGCGTTGCTTTTTGTTTGGCCGTCCTCTGCACCTGCCTGATCCTCCCTTCAATCGCATTCCCGATTCATGAAACGAATGCTTCTTCAACACTGATTCCGGAAGAAAACTGGATTTCGGATGAGGAGGCCCGTTTGGCCCTTGCCAGGATTCTGGCTTATGATGACGCAAACCTGGATGAAGCCCTTCAGGTATATAATATTCTGCTCAATCAAAACCCGAATGATCCACTCATACGACTGGAGATGGCGGATCTGCTCATACGAAAGGGGGATTCAAAAGCGGCCCTCTCCCTTGCCGAAAGCGTTCGTGAACTTCCCCTGAACGATCCTGAAACGCTTGTCGCCCTGGCCGACCTTGAAGCGAGTTTCGGACATGCAGCCAGGTGCCGCGATTTATATCTGGAAGCCCTTGGCATAAGTGATCGGCCCGAGAAAATCAGGCTGAAACTGGCGGATCGAATGAATATGTGGGGGGACTTTTATGAGGCTGAAACCATTTACAGGGAACACCTGAAGACCCATCCCGAAAACAGAACGGCGGCACTGCAGCTGGCGGCAGTGCTCAGAAGCTCGGAACGGTATGGGGAATCGGAAGGTATCTACAGGCTCTTGCTTGCACAATCTCCGGATTCGCGGGAGCTTCTCATGGGACTCGCCCGGGTTAAACGTATGGAAAAGAAGCATGCCGAAGCCGAAAAATGGATCAACCGTTGGCTTGGACTCCATCCCGACGATTCGGAAGGACTTTTGTTCAAAGGCGACACCCTGTTTTTTCAAAAACGCTATAAGGAAGCGCTGAACGTTTATTCAAAATTATCCAAAATGAAATGCTGCTCCGTCAAAGGCCTTCTCGGCATGGGAAAGGTGTATCTGGAACAGGGAAAACCCGACCTCGCCTCAGCCTGTTTTGCGAAGGCCCAAAAAACGGAACCCCGGGATACGGCGTCACGCTTTTACGCCGCGGGCGTCGAAACCGCCACGTCAAATAATTTTGTAAAGGCCCTGTTGCAGAATGAAAACCTTTCGCCGGCCGTATTGGAAAAATGGGCGAGACTATACTCCGAGCACGGGTTCAACGAAATCGCTGTAAAATGTTACAGGGCCTCGATTGAACGAGATCCCGACTATTTTCCTTCGCAAATCGGTTTGGCCGAAATCCTTGCCGTTGACCACCAATACGATTCCGCTAAAAATCATTTTCAAACCCTGGCCGAAGCCTATCCCCACAACCGCAAAATCCTTACGGGATGGGCCAGAGTGCAGGGATGGGGCAGGCACTATGATAAGTCCATTGCGCTCTATGACAAAATTCATGGGATATCACCTTCAGACCCGGTGCCTCAAATGGAAAAGGCCCGTACCGCCGCATGGGCCAAAAAAATGGCTCTGGCTTCAAAGACCTATTCGGAACTCCTCACGCCACCGGTTGATAAAACACTTGCCGACGCCGTGATCCCCGTTGCGGATGCATCCGGAAACCCCCGTCTCAAGGATGCGGCCCGCCGGTTGGGCCACAGCGCCGACAGTGGCTCCATCTTTCGCGGCTTTGGGGCATTCACGGAAAATTTCGAGGAGATCAAGCCCACCCTTTCCGCAAAATACAGCAGACAGATTGACGTCCTGCTGATCAGGCTCTATCCGTCCTTCGCCGTTCAAAAGTCGGCATTTCTGGAACGCGAAGGAAAATGTTTAACCTGGAACAGACGGCCCACCCGGGCCATGAAAGCCTATGAAGAACTGCTTGCCTTTACCCCGGGAAATGAAGAAGCTGTCTTTGATTATGCACAACTGGAATGCGCCATGGGCCTTTGTGACCGCGAGGAAAAAACCTACAGGCGACTTCTGGATATGGACAAACGTCACAGCCTGGCGGGAAAGGCCATGGCACGGCTCAAAATCCGTCAAAATCCCTCGCTCAAATTGGGACAGACTTATTGGAGCGAACGGGGAAGAAACGACCTGACGGAAATCGACCGCTACCGAACCGATATGGAAATGGACATGCCCGTTGACTGCCGTTTTCATGTAAAGTTGACTGGCCATCACTGGATAGAGCACCCGAGCTATACCCATGCATCCTACGGGGCAAACGGCTTCACCCTCGGCGCTGACGGCGTCTTGAACCCTTACATCAAGGGAGAAGCGGGTTGGACCAAAAAGATGTATCAGGACAGTGAATTCCAAAACACCGATACCGGTTACGTCCACATCCGGTTGAATCTGATGGATTATGCCGTTGTCGGTCTGGGAGTCGACCGAACAGATGAGCTCTATAATTATTTCGGCATAAAACAGGGGATACAGGCCAACTCATGGTGGATATCCATGAATTCCCATATCACCAGACGGCTGGAGGTCGTGGGCCGGGCCGCATACATGCACTATAATGACGACAACGACGGCCAAAACTACCTGCTGGGAGCCGGTTATGCCTTTACCGATCACCCAAGAATATTCAAAATGGCCCTGACCGGTGAATACCGCGACACCCAACACCCCGACGTATACCATTATGAAGACGGAAGGCTGATCGACATCACCCACCCTTACTGGACTCCCCAAGACTATTACGCGGGCGGCATTACCCTTGAGTGGTATCACGATCTGGCGAGTCTGTTTTTCTGCGGCAGCCAGTGGCACTTCTATGATCTGGTCTTGACATTGGGAATGGATACGGAGCATAACCCGTCCATGGAATTTGAAGGAGGATGGCATTACCAGTTCCTAAATCATTGGACTTTCAACCTAAAGGGCCTGATCCATCGCTCCAAATTGTGGGACGCGGAAGGCATCTGGGCCGATATCAGGTATCAATTCTAACACCATGAAAGAAAAAGCATCATACAACACCGGTCGAATCATCCTTTTGCTCATTCCGATTCTATGCATAGTAGCTGCCGTTATATATCTTCTAGTGAGGACCTTTCTTTTTTTGATTCTGGATTATCATTGGTATGAAAAAGCAGTCGCTTTTTTTCTCCTGCTTGCCGAAACCTTTATCATTACCCACGGCATCGGCTATTTTCTTGAAATTTTTCACATCGTCTTTCGAAAAAGAGGTTTGGTACAAAGGGATGATTACTTCCCGCCCCTTGAATCCTATCCCCCCGTGGCCGTTATTGTCTCTTCCTATAATGAACCTCTGGAGGTGGTGGAGGAAACCCTGATCACCTTTTACAACCTTACCTACCCCAACAAGACCATCTATTTTCTGGACGATACCCGTTACGATCTGCCGAACCAGGATCCGGAAGAACGGAAACGCTACAGAGCATCCATCGACGATATGTGCCGACGCATTGGGGTCCGTCTCTTCCGCCGTCGATGGCACGGCGCCAAGGCGGGCATGATCAACGATTTTCTCGATTTCATCGAAGGGAAACACAGAGAGGAGTTTGAATACAAGAATTTCTCGGGCGAAAAAAAGAAGGAAAAGGAAAAATATATCGTGGTGTTCGATGCCGATCAGAACCCCCTGCCTGAATTCGTGGAACCCCTGATCGCAAGGATGGAGGCAAACCCCCGTCTGGCTTTCATTCAAACGCCTCAATATTATACCAATTTTGCCTCCAACCGGATTGCGCGGGCCTCCGGCCTGCAACAGGCGGTCTTTTACGAATACATTTGCGAAGGAAAAAGCCTCACCGACGCCATGTTCTGCTGCGGAACCAATGTCATGTTCAGACGAAAAGCATTGATGGACGTGGGAGGCTTTGATGAAACATCCGTCACCGAAGACTTCTCAACCTCCTTGAAGTTTCATCTCAAAGGATGGCGATCGGCCTACATGGGCAGGGTGCTCGCCTTCGGCATGGGTCCGGAAGATCTGGGCGGCTACTTCAAGCAGCAATTCAGATGGGCCCTGGGCACGGTGGGGTTGTTCAGAAGCGTCTTAGGATTTTTTCTGCGGCATCCCAAACAAATGGTCTTAGTCAAATGGTGGGAATATTTTCTCTCAAGCACCCATTACTTCATCGGTCTCGTCTTTCTGATTCTGATGCTCTGCCCCCTGCTGTACCTTTTTCTGAATGTACCGAGCTATTTCGCCAATCCGGAAATTTACGCCATGTTCTTTATTCCCTATTTCATCCTGACCGTTTCGATTTTCTTCTGGACCCTGAGGCAACGCCATTATGCTTTTAAAGATGTTTTGATGGGTCAGCTATTGCTGGCTATTACCTTTCCCGTCTATATCAAGGCGGCTGTGTTGGGGCTATTGGGGGTCAAAGGCACCTTCGGCATCACGCCGAAGGGGGGGGTGGTGCAGTTGCCGCTCAAGACCCTGTGGCCGCAACTCTTATTGACTGCTCTGAATTTTTCCGCCATTGTATGGGGAATAAACAGAGTCATCTATGAACGGGAACCGATCGTAGCGCTGATCGTCAACACCTGCTGGTCTCTGTATCACTTCCTGCTCCTCTCTGCGGTATTCTATTTTAACAACCCTGAGGAGAACTGACGCAATGACACCGAAACGCCACCGACTTTTATGCTGCCTTTTTCTCCTGCTGTTCCTTCCGTCGTTGCTGAGGGCCGAACCGCCCGCCCGCCTTCGGGAGCCCTTTTTTTTCGGTGTCGCTCTGGACGGCTATCCCATCACCGAAGCGCGTTTAAGACATGTGGAAAAGGAGATCGGTGCATCGCCCGACATCGTATCCTTCTTCCTTCAGTGGCCTTCCGCGACGGATCAGTTTTTTCAACATTTTCCCCGGGAAAGCCTGGACGCCATCTGGAAAAGCGGCGCCGTGCCCTGCGTCACCTGGGAGCCCATGTGTTATGTCAACGGACGGGAGATAACGGTTGCCTGGCGGAAAATTCTCAACGGCACCTACGATTCATACCTCTTTGCATTTGCCGAGCAAGCCGCACGTTGGAAAAAGCCCTTTTTGCTACGGTTCGCCCATGAGATGAACATTGAGCGGTATCACTGGGGCACGACGAAATCAGGCTACGGCCCTGAAAGTCCGGGCATCTACAAAAGCATGTTCAGATATGTGGCCGGGGTCTTTCAAATGAAGGGCGCGGAAAACGTGCTGTGGGTATTTTGTCCCAATGCCGAATCGACACCCAATGTTTCTTATGATCCGGGGGCCTCCTGGAATCGAATTGAAGCCTACTATCCCGGTGATGAGGTGGTTGATATCCTGGGGATCGACGGATATAATTGGGGAAGAACCCGGACAAAAGCAAGAAACGGCTGGGACAGTCAGTGGAAGGCGTTTTCGGCCATTTTCGGCCCTGTCCGGGAAAAGCTGCGGCAACTGGCGCCGGAGAAACCAATCATCATATTTGAGACGGCAAGCGTAAATCAAGGAGGCGACAAGGTGCTCTGGATCAGAAACGCCTTTGAAACGGCCGAAGCGTGGAGGATGAGCGGCCTCGTATGGTTTCAGGTGGAAAAGGAAAATGACTGGCGCATCAACAGCGAGGGGAAAATCCCGCACGGGATTATCCGGAAAAAAACGGCCGACGCTCCCCACAAATGGATCAGAGGATTGATGAAATGACCCGGGAAGAGTTAATCGCACATATCCGAGAGGCCATGAAAACCGAAGAAAGCGCCGTGGCTATTTACGCAAGACATATCGCGGCGATTGTCACCAAAAGCGGCCTTCCGGAAGCCAAAGCCGGCCGGATAGAAAAAGCCCTCAACACGCTTATCGACGAAAACAAGAAACACAAGAAATTTCTGGAGTCCCTTATGAAACGCGTTCAGGGAGAATCAATCGATGTTTACTGAAAAGGACATCCTGCACTATCTGGACCAGATTCAACAAATTGAACATCGGATGCGCGACACCTATCAAAATCTGCACGATCAAATAACGCATCCGGAGTACAAAGAAATATTCGGTCGAATGGCAAATGAGGAAAAGGCCCACGCCGCCATAGTTGAAAACCTGAAACATCTACTCGTCGAACAACCGGGGTGAAAAACCTACAACCCCTCAAAGGTCCCTGAACCGGTTGACGGACGTCAGGTAATCCATTTCCCTTTGAAAACGCCCGCACCAGCCGTATTTCTTCTGGGAACGGCGAACCACCATCTTCATCACTGGTTTGAGGAAATGAATCCAGATCCTGGTCCAAAGTCGGCCCTGTTTGCGCAATCTGTCCGACGGTTCCCATCACCCCAGAATAGTCTGCCTGTGTCGCCAAAACAGATTTTGAAGGGTCCCGGAATCGAGTTTCTGCGTTTTGACGTTGGCTCACATGCCGAATAGGGCGATCTGACACCTTCAATCCCGGAACCCGATGGCTCATCTGGAGAATACAAACGAAACTGGGTCCGCTTGATATAAAAACTTTACGAAGTGGACCCCTTGACGTGCCCAAAATGCTCCGGAACGATGAAAGTAATCAGTGTGATAGAAGACGAGGACGTGATCAAGAAGATCCTGAAACACCTGGGACTTTGGGATCAGAAAGACAGACCGACTGAGGACAATCACGGGTGCTTGGGAATCTTTATAGTCGATATGGTATTCTTTAGTGTTTAGTGTAGAATTCGCTTTGGTCGGCGGTCTTGGAATGTTAAATGTTGACATTTGAACTAGTTTAAATTATTATGTATCATAAAATAAACTAGGTAATGTTATGATTAAAGAAATATTTGAACTGCAAAACCCCTGGAGAATCACGGGTGTGGTCCCGTTTGATTTAAAAAACAGGGCGATTTTTGAAGTGATTGTTCAAAATCTGGACAATAAGAAAATATTAGGACTGATCGGCAGCAGACAGGTTGGCAAAAGCTCCTTGTTATACCTGATTATTGCGCATTTGATGAATAAAGGTATCGATGTTCATGATATTTATTATTTTAATTTAGATGATCTGAAACTCCATGAATTATTTAAGAACATCCCTGATTTCATCCACTTTTTGCAGACCGGCAAAACAAGAAAATATGTGTTTATTGATGAAGTCCAGCGGCTTGCAAACCCGGGGCTCTTTTTAAAAGAAATATACGACCTCAATCTCAACATCAAAATTGTTTACTCAGGTTCTTCTCAGCTTGAGATAAAATCAAAGCTGAAAGAATACCTGGTCGGAAGGGCCAGGCAATTTGAAATACAACGACTCTCCTTTTCAGAGTTTGAAGATTTTAACCGCCCGATAACCAGAAATCAGGCCCTGGCTGAAATGCTTATTTACGGATCATATCCGGAGGTTTCTCTCGAACGTAATGCCACTGAGAAGAAATTGACGATAAAAGATATTTATCAGAGTTATATTGAAAAAGATCTGGTCGACTTTTTAAAAATCGGCAATATTGATTCATTCAACAAGTTATTGGTCCTTCTGGCCAATCAGATCGGGGGCCTATTAAACATCGAGAGTCTGACAAAGGCATTAAAGATCCCCAGAATCGAAGTTCAAAAATATATCTCTATCCTTGAAAATACATTCGTTGTCAAGCGGATCTATCCGTTCCACAAGAATTATAAGAAGGAAATAACAAAGACACCTAAAATTTATTTTATGGATTTGGGTCTAAGGAATTATGTAATAAACAACTTTAATGAACTGCCGTTAAGAAACGATCAAGGATATCTGTTTGAAAATTTTTGCCTGCTTGAATTTCTGGCAAATGATTATTATTCACTTAACAGGATAAACTATTGGAGGACAACCAATCAGACGGAGATAGATTTTTTTGTTACAAAGGGAAACTCGATTAATGCATTTGAAGTAAAATGGGAAAAAACAGCTGTCCCCAAAAGCTTTAAGACTATTCGCAAGTATTATCCTGAAATTGAAACGAGTGTAGTGTCAAAAGACCGGTTTTTACAATCCAAAAATCCATTTATAGAAAAAGATCCGGCATACTGACCATGAAATTCGCCACCTTCAATACAAACTCCATTCGCGCCAGGCTTCCTATTATTAAAGACTGGCTGGACAGGGAAGGCCCGGACGTGCTTTGTGTCCAGGAGACCAAGGTCCAGGACAAGGATTTTCCCGCTGATCCTTTTGAGGAAGCAGGATATCACGTTATATTCAAAGGACAGAAGTCTTATAATGGCGTGGCCATTATAAGCAGGATTCCACCGGATGATATCCGCCTGAACCTTTATGACAAGGAAGAGAATGAACAGGCCCGTTTTATAAGCGCCCGAATCGGTGACATCTCTGTAATAAACGTCTATGTTCCCCAGGGTTTTCAAGTAGGCACGGACAAGTTTGCATACAAACTTTCCTGGTTGAACGATCTCTTGAAACATATCAAAGAAAACTATGATCCTGCTCAGCCACTTCTCGTGGCCGGTGATTTTAACGTGGCACTTGAACCTATAGACGTGTTTGACCCTGAAAAGTTTAAAGGTGAGGTAGGTTTCCATCCGGACGAACAGGCCATAATGAGGCAATTTCCGGACTGGGGGCTTGTGGATGTTTTCAGAGAACATGAGCCGGCCGGGGACCATTATACCTTCTGGGACTATAGGATCCCCAATGCCTTAAAGCGAAAAATGGGCTGGCGTATTGATTACATATTGGCCACGGCGCCCTTAGCAGAGAAAGCCGTGAGTGTCCGGATCGACACCGAAGCAAGGATGCTTGAAAAACCCTCGGATCACACTTTCCTTGTAGCAGAATTTCATTAATACGATATTATCGAGCTCATTGTATTTCACTTTATCCCCAGGATTTATCTATTTTTGAAATTGTCTCCGATTATCCGTGTGACCTGGTGCCAAACCGTGATTAATTACCAAGTCTTTCGCTTTACCCGGAGCGCCTCCGTCAATCATTATCGTACCCTGGCCCTGAATGATATAGCAATGGTCGACACCGAGACGAATCGTATGAATCGTGATGCCCATGACCAGGCCTCCTCATATTTATTCGTGAAACGCATGGAAGCCTTTTGCTGCGGGGACCTTCAGCAGGCTCGATTTTTCACCGGAAAAAAGGATCAAACCCAATGGACGCTGGCCAGTTCACGCCGGATACCTTTCTTGAAATTAAATTTGGCATAACCAACAATCATTGAAGCCAACACCTCATTGTCCGGCGGGATTTGAAACATGGCGCGCAATTCCGGTGACCTCTCGACCGCCGGCGGCACCAGGCTGATGGCCGTGGCACCCAGGCCACGTGAATGGGCGGCCAATAGACCGTATGCCAGTGCAATGAACATGTCGTTGGAGTGATTGCACGATTCCCGGTGGGCATGGAACAGGAGCATGGCCGGAGCCCCTCGGGTTATGGTATCTCCTTTGCCCGCCCTCATATCGGGAAGACGGTAACGCATACTCGGCAGAACGTGGTCCTTGAGGGCGTTGAAGGTTTCGGGCTTAACCTTTCGCCGGATAAAGAACCGACCGATCGGTTTAGCCATTAAGTCCCCGAGCTTCTCGTAGGTTTCCATCATGACCGGCAGGGCCCTTTCTATTGTTTCTCTATCGGGAACAACCGTGATTTCAACCTTGTGCGGTGTAAAGCCCATGGGGGCCATAGAGATGATCCCGACGATTCTTTCAAGCTCATCATGCGGCACAGGCGTTTTTTTGAAGACACGAACCGATCTTCGCCCGCCCGCCAACTTCACGAACGCCTCGGCATCTTGTGAATCCGAGTCAAGGTCAAAGATGTCCTTTTCGTAGGACAAACCGTCAATGAGGATCGAGTTTGTAGGGCATATGGCCATGCAGTGACCACACCCAATGCAGCACTCAGACCTTTCCAATCTCACTTCAGCCGCCTTATGCTCTCGGCCGTTGGCCGTGTGGAGAATGCCCATGGGGCAAACGGCGGCACACAGCCCGCACCCCTTACAGGTTTCACTGTTGATTTGTTGTCTGTTTTCCATCAAAATATCTCCTCCAAAACTTTTGCGACTCACAGGCTCGTTAAACATCCCGATCATCATGATTGGTTTTCTACGTCCTTCATATCCTTCATGCCCGCCAGCCGATGCTGAAAGAGCCGGTCAATGATATAAGCCCGACTCACACGGGCGTTTTTGACCATCTCCATGGTCAATGCGGCATCCATGCTGTCTGAAAGGCCATGGGTCGTGCGGCCCCTAAGGGCCATTTCATGGTCTACAATCTTTTCTCCCAATTTCACGTAATATGTTAAGTCCTTGACGCGGAGCCCCCATGAAAACGCCCGGGCGAACACCCTGCCCATGCTCACGTCTTCCCGGTCGAATCGGGCCTTTTCCAGGGGGAGGAGTAACCGGGCCCGGAGGACTTCACGGACCTGATCTGCCGTCAATCCCGTTACCGCGCAAAAGGTCTCGTTGTCGATAAGACCGTCTTTTTCCGGTGGGCCGAAGATCAATTCATTCAGGTCAAGGCGGGTCGAGAAATCCGCGTCTTCACCTTTTGTCTCGATTAGCTGTCTGATCTCAGAAAGAGATAACCGATGGTGACGTTGCAAGTGCCGGATGAACCTGATCCTGTCCACACACTGATTGTCATAATAAGCCATGTTAGGACTGGTCTTGGTCGGTTCCGGAAGGAGACCCTGAGATAAATAGTGGAGGATCGTTGATTTTGGTAAACCCGTTGCTTGGACCAGTTCCTTCATCCGAAGACGGGGCTTTGGAGGTCCGGCCTGGTGGTGACTGACACTGGGCATGGCATATCTCCTTAGGGTGATCCAAAACTGTCGCAGCACCCTGTTTCATTGAGCAGGGGCAGATATATCATATCAAGCATAAAGTGTAAAGTGTCACTTTATGCTTTTTGAATTTTTTTCGGTTTTAATGAATTTGAGAGATTGGAGGGTTAAGCCCCACGGCTGAACGCTTAGTCATCCTTTATTGCTTCATTGAGCGCAACTCTTGCGAGAAGACGTGTGGAATCAAGTATGGGAAGGGGACAATCCTCTGGATCGACAAGAAGAGGAATCTCAGTGCATCCAAGAACGACAGCATCACAGCCCTGATCCTTCAATTTTTGGACTACCTCATTGAAATACCGCCTTGATTTTTTGGGAAATATTCCATTGACGAGTTCTTTAAAGATGATTGTGTTGATTTTTTCCCGATCATCCTCATCCGGAGTTTTACAAGAAATTCCGATCTTTCGCAGAGTCTCAGGATACACTGGTCCGGTCATTAGATACTTTGTTCCGGTAATTGCCAAATTTTTAAATCCCCGGAAATTAGCCTCCCGGCCGACTGCTTCCGCAATGTGAAGCCAGGGAACAGGGGATTCCGAAGTGACTAAATCAAATGCTTGATGGATTGTGTTATCCGGACAGACGGCGAAACTGGCCCCGATATCTGCGAGTTTTCGAACAGACGACAACATCAGATCGGCAACTCCCCGCCAGTTTCCGGAACGGATGTGAATCATATATTCGCCCAAAGGATGAGTGTGCATTGAGACCTCAGGATGCATATGTTCTCCCATTTGTACCGGAGCTTCACTGCAAATGGTTCGATAACAAAGTGCGGCGCCTTCAGCGCTGCAAGCAACGATTCCTATATGTTTTGTCATCTTCCTTCCTTTTATAGACGGCAAACAATAACTCTCACTTGCGCCGCCGTCAAACTAGTCCGTCAAGGCGCCGTGCTTCAGACTTCAAGTGAAGCGCCCTGTTAGTCAATAATAAGGTACAGTCGGACACATAGATTACAAAATAGTCCGAAGACATAGGTTACACTTTTGATATTTTAATGGTTGATCCCAATGGTTTCAAGCCACTTCAGTGCGGCATCTTCATATGAAAATACACGACAGCGATATCCGGCGTTTGAGATGATTGTTTCTATGAAGTTCTGAGATAAGTCGTTGGCGTCTGCGAGAATTGCAATTTTTGAGTTCCTGTTGAGTCCAAACTTATTAATATCCTCATATCCTAAAAGATAATGTTCAATAGAATTCGCAATGTTCGAAGTGCCGCGCACATCGACCAGGAAATTGTCTATTTTGTGTTCCTTGGCAATTTTTATGGCATTTCTCGCAAATTCTCTTTCCATCTTTCCATTAATGGTTTCGAATACCCGAACCCTTAAAAATGTTTTATCCTCTGATAATGATATTTTATACTTCATGAGTTAGACCCGCCGCCGGCAATAACCGGTTTTAAAAAGCAGTGTGGCTTTCAGGCGCACGGCTTTTTAAAATCCGCATTCATTGATGTGTTATGTGCCGCGCGTCTTTTCAGGTCTTATTGCCGAATACTGGTTTGCGTTTTTCAACAAATGCCTTAAGACCTTCCTGCCCGTCAGCGTGATTTGCACAGTCGGAGAGGCCCTCCCTTTCCAATTCCAGCTGTGACTCGAGGGAATTAGTGAATGAGTCTGTAAGTAGTTTTTTTGACCAACCGAAAGAATATGTTGATTTTGTTGTAAGTCTGTTCAGCATGCTTTTAGCTTCTTCCAATACTGTTCCATCATCGACAACTTTGGTTACCAAACCCCACGCCACGGCCTGGGCCGAAGAAATCGGATCATCGAAGGCCGCAATTTCAAAAGAACGGGAAAGCCCTACAATTCTTGGTAAGGTGAATGTACCGCCGCCGTCAATACACAATCCGTTTGAAGTATATCCTTGTTTTAGAATTGCGGATTTTTGCATTAAACGAAAATCACAGGCTAAAGCCAACGAAAAGCCTCCTCCCGCGGCCGTCCCGTTTATCGCCGCTACCACGGGTTTTTTCATTCGTCTGATTTCCAATACGGCCAGATGAAACTGGGAAGCGAGCGTGTGGAAAGAGGAACCGGCATTTTCAGAATATTCAATAGCCCATTTGAGGTCTCCGCCGGCACAAAAGGCTTTTCCCTTACCGGTAATTGAAATACCTCTCACGGAATTATCCGTAGCCAATTGCGTGAGATGTTTCGCCAATTCAGCAGCCATTTCAAGGTTGAACGCATTATATGATTCAGGACGGTTTAAAACGAGTTCCGTGATATTTCCATTTTGTTTGATCTCAATGAATTTGCCCATATCTCCTCCTTTAGATGTAAATGGGAAGTCCTTAAATTGCCAAGGATCTGTCACTCCATCTTGTCTCGTCATAGCCTTGGCGAAGACGGAAGTTGAAAGCGACGACGGATGGCGCGAGGGCCGAGGGATTCAGCACTCCGGCCGACAGATCAGGTGTTGTTTGCCGCTGTTTGAAAAAGATCGAACCACTTCCGGTCTGCCAATACCACTGAAGTTTCTACCTGACGCTCGGGTATGGACCAATATTTTTTAAGCAATAAATCCTTATCGCCTTTGGATACAATTCGAAAACCGTGTTTTTCATAGAAACCAATCGCCCAAACAGCATCTGCCCAAGTGCCGATTAAGATCGGGTGATTGATTTGTCCGCGAAGTTCTGACAGCAATTTTGTTCCAACTCCCTGATTTTGGCTGTCCGTGCGGACATAGGCATGTCTGATGAGCGTCACGTCTTGAATGTGTTGGATGCCCATTACACCAATCAATTTTTCATCTACCTCATATCCCCAAAATACAACACCCTGATCGATTTCATGATTCAATTCGTCTCGCGACATGTACGGTTCTTTCCAACGGTCCTCAGGGATAACACCCTTGTAAGCTTTTGCAGCATCATTAACGATAGAGTAGATGCTCTCAAAATCGCTATTATCACAGGGACGAAGCATAATCTTTCTCCATGATCAAAATATAGCTATTGCGCTAAAGCGAAGACCTTCATTACTCATATCAAGTCCTTTCATGTCCAACGTCTCGGTCACCGTTTGCCATAAAGCGCCAGAGAAATGGCAATCCAATGCACTGGGTCCCTGTTTTTTTTACAGGGTTTCGAGCCCGGAAAAATATTCTTTTAATGAGGATTCTAATATGTGGCAGAATATTCTGTCTTTGCCTGTGAAACGGCAATAAAAACATGGGTTCGGTGACCCCGGCATCACTGGCTATCCGGAGGGTCGTGGTGTCTTCAAAACCCTGTTCCGCGAAAAGGTGGGTAGTTGCTTGAATGATGTTCTGTTTCTTGTTCAAAATGCCCTCACAAGGTTTATGGGTGGGCACGAAGTAACGGATGTTCTGAACAGATACTACTTAGTGCTTATCCGGGAACTAACGTTTTTGGATTCGCGTTATCAGCCATCAGCTTTCGGCTTTCAGCTAAGGACATTAAAAACGATGTGTTGGCTGATCGCTGACCGCTGAAAACTCCAGCCGGAAATTGATTGTTTCCGGATGAACACTACTTAAAACAGCCTGAGGTCTTAGTAAACCTTAAGACATTTAATGGTTAAAGGTCTCATTGTCAATCGAATTGAAAAAGTGTCCCGGGCAAATGGAATATGCGGTCGAACAGGTGATAATTTTCTATCCGGAAAGAAAAGGGGGATGGAATAAAGTGCCTGGTATCTCTTAGTCACTCAGGATTTTGATCCTGTTCGTATGCACTGAACGGCTGCCAGGGAGATCAGGCTCATGAAGGCCCCGGCAACGAAGGGTATGCGGTAATCCACCATCCACAGGATGCCACCGATGGCAGGAAGGAAAACCGCCGCAAGGTGGTTTATGGTGAATCCCACGGCCATGCTCGGCGCGATGTCCCTCGGGTCCCCCACCTTTTGAAAATAGGTCCTGATGGCCATGGCACAATTGAAGAAGATGTGGTCGAGGATGTATAGAATCGCCACCACAATCCTGGACTCCACTGTGGCATAGGCGAGAAATATGAATATCAGGCTCGAGTATTCCAGGGACAGGACCTTTCTTTCTCCGAACCGGATAATGGATCTTCCGATGAGAGGCGCCAAAAAATAGTTTATCAGGTTATTTATAACGAATAGGGCGGTTACTTCCTGAACTGAGAAATTGAATCTCTTTACGAGCAGGAATACGGCAAAGGCCATGAATATCTGTCTTCTCGCTCCACCCATGAAGGTGAGGAAATAAAAGAGCCAGTATTTTTTGCGAAAGATCATCCTTTTCCGCTGAGGCACGATGTCGCGGTGCGTGGGTTCCTGAAGCAGACCCCACACGGCCGCTGCTATAATAAGACCGCTGATAAGAAGGTAGATTTGAATGAAGCTCAGCAAGGGGGCAACAAGGTATATGAAGATCCCCACTGCGATGCTGGAGGCCGCGGCCAGGCTTCTCAGCCTGCCGAAGACCCAGGGAGATGTCTTCTCGTCAAAATACTGTAGGGTGAGGGACTGGTTGGTTGTCTCGTAGTAGTGGAATCCGAAGCTCATGATCACGGTGGTTATCAGAAGCCCGGAATAGGATGGAAAAAGGCCGGTTGCCCCCAGGCCCAGTCCCAGAAAGAGTATGGAGAGGGCCGATAGACGGTGCTCCCTGACGATCAGCATGACATAAACGGCAAGCAGTGCCAGGAACCCGGGGATCTCCCTTACGGATTGAATGACTCCGATGTGTTTGCCTTCAAGCCCTGCAACCTCTACGGCGAAGTTGTTGAAAAGGGTAAGCCATGCCTGAAGTCCAACCGTTGACGCAATGGTCAGCACCACCAGAAAGCGATACATGGGCTTTTGTTTCGCTTGATCCATGGGGTTGAGACGTTATTCGTTTTAAACGGCCGTGTAAAGGGGTTTCTATTTTGTGAGCATAAATGACGTGGCCCTGGCTGAAGATGTATATGAATTGACCGATGATATCTTTTAGTGTAGCATGCGGAATCGCATTCACAACCGTTACATAAAAAGGAGCAAACCATGGGAATTAATTTTTTCAAACGTGATACCAGGGACATCGAGTTCCTGCTCTTTGAGCACTTGGGTATTGACAAGCTTCTTAAATATGATGCCTATGAGGATTTTTCCACGGATGATTTCCGTATGATCATTGACGAGGCCATGAAGGTGGCCCGGGAGATCTTGGGCCCTGCCATGCAGGACGGGGACCAGCAGGGTTGCGTTTATGAGGACGGTAAGGTCAGGGTGCCCGAGTCTTTTCATGAATGCTGGAAGGTCCTTGCGGAAAACGGGTGGATGGGCGTTTCCAACAACCCTGAGTACGGAGGACAGGGACTGCCCGCGGTTATGGGCGGCATTGTCAGCGAAATATTTATTGGCGCCAACGTGGCCATGATGTCTTATCCAGGACTGGCCGTTGGAAACGGAAGGCTCATTGAAAACTTCGGCACCGATGATGACAGGGCCCTTTTTGTTGAGAAAATGTATACGGGCGTGTGGGGCGGAACCATGTGCCTGACCGAGCCGGACGCGGGATCGGACGTGGGGTGGCTTAGGACCAAGGCCGTGCCCGATCCCGATGCCGGAGATCCCCGCATCTATAAGATTGAGGGAACCAAGCGATTCATAACAGTCGGCGAACACGACCTTACCGAAAACATCATACATCTCGTCCTGGCCCGCATCGAGGGTTCACCCCACGGGACCAGGGGAATCAGCCTTTTTATCGTGCCCAAGATCCGGGTTAATTCCGACGGCTCCTTAGGAGAGCCCAATGATGTCTATTGCGGCGGAATCGAGCACAAGATGGGTATTTTGGGTTCTGCCACGTGTACGCTCAACTTCGGGGAAAACGGCAAATGCAGGGGTATTCTCCTGGGCGAGCCCAACTCCGGCATGGCCAAGATGTTCCAGATGATGAACGAGTCCCGTATGGGTGTGGGGCTGATGGGTCTGACATTGGCTGCCAATTCCTATGACGCGGCCCTGGCATATGCCAAGGAAAGGGAACAGGGCCCCCCGTTTACCGATCGTAAGGCCGACCGGGTGCCGATCATCCGGCACGAGGATGTGCGGCGCATGCTCATGAACCTCAAGTCCGGTACCGAGGCCATGCGTGCCATGATCGGAAAATTATTTTTCCTGATGGATGTGTCCGAACGGGACCCGGATGAAACGGAAAGGCGCAAGGCCCTTCAGCAGGTGGAACTGCTTACCCCCCTGGTTAAGGCGTACTGCTCTGATTTTGGCTATGCGCTGATTCGGGACGCGATTCAGATTCTTGGTGGGGTGGGATATTGCAGGGAGTTTCCCATTGAACAATACTCACGTGACGCAAAGATCAATTCCATCTGGGAGGGTACCACCTATATACAGTCCTTAGACCTGGTGGGTCGCAAGCTCGGCATGGAAGGGGGCAAGGTCTTTCAGGACTGGATCCAGGGTGTCATGTCGTTCACGTCGGAAAACAAGGATGATGAGGATTTTGGCCCTGACTTTAAACTCCTCTTCAAGGCGGCCCAGGCAACGGGCGATTTCGCCATGCGCTATATGCAATACTTCCAGGGAGGAAAACCCGGTCTGATCGCGCTTTCCTCGACCCGTTTTTTGGAGTGTTTTTCCGAGGTACTGATGGGCCAGTTGATCCTGGAGCAGGGCCTTCTGGCGCGGAAGAGACTCAAGGAGGTGGATGCGGATTCTTCTGACGGTATTTTCTATCGTGGCAAGGTGGAGACTGCGAAATACTTTTGCAGAAATATCCTGACCAACGTATTTGCGCGTCACATGTCTTTACAGCAGGAGGACACATCGGCCATAGACATGCCGGAAGAGGCGTTTTAGCAAATCGGATCGACACCAATCTCATTTTGTAGGCGTTCACGGGTTCAGAGGTTCCCCGAATAGCGGGATCTTCGACAGGATTCAAGGTTCCATTCTCGTCCCCGGACTGCAGTTGAACCCTGAACCTGTGAACAGCTACCTCATCTTCTATAATAGTAAAGGTCAAACACAAACCTTTTTGTCTGATTTTTCTTGCCATCCTGTGAATTTCTGATATGTTGTTTCCATCAAATGATGGAAGCAAACAATGGAATAATTTGATGGCTATGGTATTGGGAAAGGCGCGCAAAGATTCTGATCGTGAATGTGTGCGGCATTGCAGTAATCGGGGAATATGGATATGCATAAAGCGAAAGGCTCAAGGTGCAAAGGATAGGAGGAATATCATGGACATTATACAGTATACCGAAGAACACAGGATATTTAGACAGGCAGTCAGAAAGTTTTTTGAAAAAGAGGTGATTCCCTACGTGGAAGAATGGGAGGAGGCGGGTATTGTACCCAGGAGCATCTGGCGAAAGATGGGTGAGCAGGGCTTTTTGTGCATGTACTTAGCCGAGGAATACGGAGGGGCAGGTGCGGACTTTCTATATTCGGTCATTTTGACGGAAGAATTGACCAAAACCAATCACACGGGGCTGGCCGCTCCGCTCCATAGTGATGTGGTTGTCCCTTATATCAATTCTTT
This sequence comes from Desulfobacteraceae bacterium, assembly GCA_030666795.1. Classification (GTDB taxonomy): domain Bacteria; phylum Desulfobacterota; class DSM-4660; order Desulfatiglandales; family Desulfatiglandaceae; genus JAIOSR01. The sequence continues at coordinate 8,897 of DAOUXC010000005.1, read as the reverse complement.
TGCCTCGGAGGAACTGAAGAAAAAATATCTGCCCGGATGTATTTCGGGGGAGATTATCACAGCCGTTGCCATGACCGAGCCCAACACGGGAAGCGACCTCGCGGCCATTAGGACCTCTGCGGTGGAGGACGGAAATGAGGTGGTCATTAACGGCCAGAAAACCTTTATAAGTAACGGTATCAATTGCGGTCTCGTAGTCTTAGCGGCCAGGGATCCTTCTGTGGAAAATCCTTACCAGGCCCTTGACCTTTATTTAGTGGAAGAGGGAACGCCCGGTTTTGAAAAGGGAAAGAACATTAAAAAAGTAGGATGGCACAGCCAGGACACTGCCGAACTTTACTTCAGTGATTGCCGTATCCCCAAGGAAAATCGATTGGGCCAGAAGGGCTCCGGGTTTATGATGCTTATGGACAAGCTCCAGCAGGAGCGTCTCATGTGCTGTATCGGGGCCGTGGGCGGGGCCGAATATATGCTTGAGATCACAATTCAATATTGCAAGGAGAGGACCGCATTCGGCCGGCCCATTTCCAAGTTCCAGAACTCCCAGTTCAAGATCGTCGAGATGGCCACTGAGGTCAAGTTAGGCCGTACATTTCTGGACAAGCTTATCATGGACCATATGGAAGGGAAGAACGTTGTGGTTGACGTGTCCATGGCCAAGTACTGGACAACGGAGATGGCCATGCGCGTGGCCGATCAGTGTGTGCAGTTGCACGGCGGGTATGGGTATTGCGAGGAGTATCCTATTGCCCGGGCCTGGCGGGATACGCGGGTTATGTCTATCTTTGCCGGTACCAGTGAAATCATGAAAGGAATTGCAGCAAAGTTTATGGGACTGTAAGAGATTGAAGATTGGCGATTGAAGATTGATGGACTTCTTCCGAGTTCTTCAATGTTGTCAAATGAAAAATGCTCTCATTATCCTTACTCTAATATTTGTTATTATCGGCATCAAGGTTCCCATCGCATGGGTGTTCGTGGCCCTGTTCGGGTCATTCGCACTTTATTGCCTTTTAACCGGGAAGGGAACGGGTGGAAAAGTGCGCGAAAAGAGTGCCGCTGCTGTGGCATGGGAAGACGCAGTGGATTCGGCCTTGAAAGAGTGTCCTTTCTGTAAATCAAAAATCATTAAATCAGCCTCCGAATGCCCCTATTGCGGGGTGCTGCTCGAAGACAACCCTATAAAAGGGATGGATGTCCCCGATGAAAAGGCGTCTCTTTGAAAAGAGATCCGCATGCCCCGCCATTATGGACTGACGCCTCTGCTTATTGAGCTATTACACCAAAACCCAAAACAGCCCAAAACAAACAAAATATCTATGCGGATGTGTGGCCAATTCATCTTTTTTTATGAGAATTGATTATATTGTGATTTTTCTTGCAAAACAAAAACGGATGTGTTAATCACGTCGGATTGAAATCGGATGGGGACCGCAAAATGAAAAAAATAAAGGACCAGATAAACGCGTTTTTGGGTAAGGATACTGAATTTGAAGGGAAACTCTCCTTCACCGGCGCGGTCCGCATTGACGGTCGTTTCAAAGGCGAAATTTTTACGGAAGGCACTCTGATTTTGGGTGAGGCCGCTGTCGTTGAATCGGATATCGAGGCATCCCACATCATTATCAGCGGCGAGGTCCACGGCAATATACTTGCTAAAAGCAGGATCGAAATACATGCGCCGGGCAGGGTCTTTGGGAATATTCAGGCACCTGTCGTCACAATTGACGAGGGAGTTGTTTTTGAAGGGAATTGCCAGATGCAGATTCAGAGTGCTGATGTAGACAAGAAGGTCGCAATTCTCCAGGCATAGTGTCGCTATAAAAATACAAAATTATACATGCAAAAAAGTTGACAAGAAGTTTTTTTTTATGTAAAAAGCGTTACCCTCCGGCTAAATAGCTAACTTAACTAAAAATAGAGAAGGATGTATCCGTTATGTTAGAAATAAATTCTACTTTTTTCTTCCAGATTGGCAATTTTCTTTTACTCCTTTTATTACTCAATATTGTTCTTTTCAGACCCATTCGCAGGATTATGATCCGAAGGGACGAGGAACTGGACACGCTGCAAAAATCAATAGAGGATTATCAAGGCCGGTCTGAGCAGAACGAAAAAAACATTGAAGAAGGTATGGTCCTGGCCCGCAAGAATGGTTTTGCGGAGAAAGAGAAACTCAAAGGTACGGGCCTTGAAGAGGAAAAGGTGGTACTGGAGGGGGCCAATTCATCTGTAGAAGAAAAGCTCGACAAGGCCAAATCCGAGATGGAAATGAAAATGGCGGATGTGCGAAAGGCCCTGGAGGATCAGGTTGCGGGTTTTTCAACGGAATTGGCTGAAAAAATATTGGGGAGGAGCATTTAATGATCATTTTAAAGGGCAGAAAGGGAAAATCTGCGCTTACGGTTGTGTGTACTCTTATCGGCCTGCTTCTGTTGTGCGGTCTGGCTTATGCGTCCGGAGGCGGGGAAGAGGGCGGTGCACATGATAGTGGCAGGACATTAGACCTGCTTTACCGTTTTATTAATTTCGCACTTCTGGTCATTATACTTGTGGTGGTGGTCAAGAAGGCCAAAATTGGAGGTTTTTTCTCATCAAGAATTGAGGAAATCAAGAAAAAATTCGATGAGTTGAATACCGAAAAGGATACCTCGGAAGGCCGTTTTCAGGAGCTTGAAAAGAAGCTGAAAGAATTTGAAGTACAAAAGCAGGAGATCATAGAGCAATTCAAGGCGGACGGCGCCGCGGAAAAGGAAAAGATTATTGCCGAGGCCAAAGAAAGGGCGAATCAGATCCTGATCCAGGCCGATCTGACAATAGAGCGGGAGATCCAGGCCGCAAGGGACAGGCTTAGACAGGAAGTGGTGGAGGTCGCCGCCCAAAAGGCCCAGGAAATTATTGAAAAACAGATCAAGGATGACGATCAGGATCATTTGGTTAACGAATTTATAGAAAGAGTGGAGAAATTACATTGATTGGTTCAAAAATTTCAAGAAGATATGCAAAGGCCTTTCTCAGTATAGGGCAGGAAGACGGCCAGTATGAGACATACGGGAAAAATCTTCAAGAATTTGCCGGTTTTTGCTCGGCCAACACCGAATTTTTTCATGTTATTTCCAACCAGCTATTTTCCCTGGAGGACCGGAAAAAGATCCTTGAAGTCGCTCTTGGTAAGAGTGACTTTTCCGTTGTGATCAAAAATTTCTTAAGGCTCCTTCTTGATAAAAACAGGTTCGGGGCAATCGAAGACATTTCCGATTACTATTCAAGACTCACCGATGAGATTTCAAATATCACCCGTGCAGACATCGTTACGGCCAAACCTTTGAAGACAGAAGCATTGGAAAAGCTGAAAAAGGCTTTAGCTGAATTGACTTCAAAGGAAGTCAAGACGGAGGTGAAGGAAGATGAGGCCCTTATTGGAGGGCTTGTCGTTAAAATAGGGGATTTGGTATTGGACGGCAGTGTAAAGGCCCAGATCGAAGGGTTAAAAGAATCATTAAAAAGGGGTGAATATAACTAATGGAGATCAGAGCAGAAGAGATAAGTCAGGTAATCCGGGACCAGATAAAGGATTACGAGAAAAAGGTGGAGGTGAGCGAGACAGGGACCGTCCTGTCCGTGGGCGACGGTATTGCTCGTGTCTATGGAGTTGAGAAGGCCATGGCCATGGAGATGCTTGAATTTCCTGGTAATATCTTCGGCTTGTGCCTCAATTTGGAAGAGGACAATGTAGGTGTCGCTATCATGGGGGATGACTCCAAGATCAAGGAGGGCGATACGGTCAAGAGAACCGGCCGGATCGCAGAGATCCCCGTGGGTGACCCGGTCCTGGGCCGGGTTATCGACGCCGTGGGCCAGCCACTTGACGGGAAAGGGCCCATAGATGCAACCGAGTTCCAACGTGTTGAAATGGTAGCGCCAGGCGTCATCGAGCGCCAGCCGGTTAAAGAGCCCATGTATACGGGACTCAAGTCCATAGACGCCATGACGCCCGTTGGCCGGGGCCAGAGGGAACTGATCATCGGTGACCGGCAGATCGGCAAGACCGCCATATGCGTTGACGCCATAATCAACCAGAAAGACACCGACATCTATTGTATTTACGTGGCAGTGGGTCAGAAAAAATCCACCGTGGCCCAGGTGGTTGATATACTTGAGCGTCATGGGGCCATGGAATATACAACCATTGTTGCTGCCTGCGCCAGTGACCCGGCAACCCAGCAGTTTATTGCCCCTTATTCGGGTTGTGCCATTGGCGAGTATTACAGGGACAGAAAAAAACATGCCCTGATCATTTATGACGATCTGTCAAAGCAGGCTACCGCCTACAGGCAGGTTTCTCTTTTGCTCAGGCGGCCGCCCGGACGGGAAGCATTCCCGGGGGATATTTTCTATAACCATTCGCGTCTCCTGGAAAGGGCAGCCAAACTAAACGATGACAAGGGAGGCGGAACGCTTACGGCTCTGCCTATCATCGAGACCCAGGCAGGTGACGTATCGGCCTATATCCCCACCAATGTTATCTCCATTACAGACGGCCAGGTCTATCTTGAGCCTGCCCTTTTCTTTTCCGGTGTCCGTCCGGCCATTAACGTGGGTCTTTCGGTATCACGGGTCGGGGGCGCGGCCCAGACAAAGGCCATGAAACAGGTGGCCGGTACGCTTCGCCTCGACATGGCTCAGTTCAGGGAATTAGAGGCGTTTGCTCAGTTCGGCAGTGACTTGGATAAGGCCACCCTGCAGCAGCTCAACCGGGGCACAAGGCTGGTGGAAGTTTTGAAGCAGCCCCAGTACCAGCCCATGCCCGCAGAAAAAGAGGTGTCCATCCTGTTTGCAGCGGCAAACGGCTATTTGGATGAATGGCCTGAGGAGGCTGTTGCCGATTACGAAAAACAGATGTTGGAGTTCTTAGAGAGCAAATATTCCGATATATTAGGCGAAATAAAGGAAAAAGGCATACTAAGCGATGAACTGCAGGAAAAGATGAAAAAGGCCCTCGATGAATTCAAGGGTATGTTCCAGCCTGCCGCCTAATGAAAACATTTGTTTAGTTTACCTGTTGCGTAGTTCAGGACGCTTGTTTTCCTGCGGTCAGACGAATGCGGGTTTGATTGAACCTGAGAAGAGAGAGAGAAAGGATAAATGGCAACCTTAAGAGATATTCTGCGAAAGATAGGCGCTGTCAAGAAAACACAGCAGATTACCAAGGCCATGAATATGGTGGCCGCGTCCAAACTCAGGGGGGCCCAGGAAAGGATGGAGAGCTTTGAGCCTTATGCAATGAAGTTTTCCGATGTTCTGGGTAACCTGGCAAGCCGGATAGAGCCTGATATCCACCCATTACTTCAAAAAAGGGAGCAGGTGTCCAAGGTCGAGTTGCTTCATTTTAGTGGAGACCGTGGACTCTGCGGAAGTTTTAACACAAACCTGATAAATGCTGCTGAGAAGTGGCTAAATGAGCACCGGGAAAAAGGCATGGACTGCTCCCTGACCACTGTGGGAAAAAAGGGCAGAGACTATTTCAAAAAAAGAGATTTCACGCTTACCGAAAGCCATATAAACATATACGGTAGTGTTGATATCTCTTTCATAAACCAGATGACTAAAGGCTTTATTGACCGGTACCAGGCCGATGAAATCGATGAAGTTTATATGATCTATTCCCGGTTTGTCAGTATGGCCAAACAGGTGCCCACCCTGGTAAAGCTCATTCCTGTTGAACCTCCAAAGGTCGAGGAAGGTCAGGAAACATCCGGGGCTTCAGAGTATCTGTGTGAACCTGATCCCGAGGGGCTTTTGATAGAACTGTTGCCAAAACACATCAGTGTTCAGATACTGAATTCGTTTTTGCAGAATGAGACCAGTGAACACGCGGCCCGCATGGCCGCAATGGATAATGCCACCAAAAACTGTAGCGACCTGATTGAGAATCTTACTCTGATATACAACAAGGCTCGACAGGCGGCCATTACGGCTGAACTGATGGATATTGTGGGTGGTGCTGAGGCCTTGAAAAAGGCATAATGGTTTTTAATAATAAGGAGGTCTTAATTTAACCATGAACGAGGGCAAATTAATTCAAGTTATTGGTCCGGTCGTCGATGTTGAGTTTGCAGAGGGAGAGCTTCCCGAAATTCTCACGGCGCTCTTTATCACAAACCCAGCCATAGATGATATTGAGGACAACCTTGTCGTGGAAGTGGCCCAGCACCTGGGTGACAACGTTGTCCGTTGTATTGCCATGGACGTGACAGACGGCCTTGTGCGGGGTATGGCAGTAAAAAATTCAGGAAAACCGATTCAGATGCCTGTTGGGGAACCCGGCCTGGGCCGCGTACTCAATGTGGTGGGGAGGCCCGTTGATGGGCTGGGTCCGGTGGATGCCACTGAATATTATCCTATTCATCGCCATGCCCCTGCATTTGAGGAGCAGGACGCCTCGGTGAACGTTCTTGAGACAGGGGTCAAGGTTATTGATCTCCTGGTCCCGTTTCCCAGAGGCGGGAAAATGGGGATGTTCGGCGGTGCCGGTGTGGGCAAGACCGTGGTCATGATGGAAATGATCCACAACATTGCCATGCAGCACGGCGGAATCAGCGTTTTTGCCGGCGTTGGAGAGAGGACAAGGGAGGGCAATGACCTTTATTTAGAGATGAAGGAATCGGGTGTTCTCCCGAAAGCCGCCCTGATTTACGGCCAGATGACCGAACCGCCAGGGGCACGCGCGAGGGTGGCCCTGTCGGCCCTGACGGCTGCGGAGTATTACCGGGATGAGAAGGGCCAGGACGTGCTTCTTTTTATCGACAATATCTTCCGGTTTACACAGGCAGGTTCTGAAGTCTCGGCCCTGCTTGGACGTATGCCCTCTGCCGTGGGTTACCAGCCTACCTTGGGGACCGACTTAGGTGAGCTTCAGGAGCGGATTACGTCAACCACAAAGGGCTCCATTACGTCGGTGCAGTGTGTTTATGTGCCTGCGGATGACCTGACAGATCCGGCCCCTGCCACGACCTTTGCCCACTTGGACGGTACGGTTGTTCTTTCAAGGCAGATCACAGAACTCGGCATTTATCCTGCCGTCGACCCATTGGATTCCACTTCTCGAATCCTGGATCCCAATGTCCTTGGCGCAGATCACTATGCCACATCAAGACAGGTCCAGCAGATACTCCAAAAATACAAGGACCTTCAGGATATTATCGCGATCCTCGGAATGGACGAACTCTCGGACGAGGATAAGCTGACCGTGGCCAGGGCTCGAAGGATACAGCGCTTCCTGTCCCAGCCCTTCCACGTCGCCGAGACCTTTACGGGTACTGCGGGCAAATATGTGCCTGTTGCAGAGACCGTCAAGGGATTTATGGAAATTATCGAGGGCAAACACGACGATCTGCCGGAGGCTGCCTTTTATATGGTTGGTAATGTTGAAGAGGCCCGGGAAAAGGCAGAAAAAATGGCTGCCGCTTCCAAGTAGAGGTGATTGATTCATGGGAAATTTACACTTAGAGGTTGTGACCCCTGAAAAGGTGATGGTGAGCCAGGAAGTGGAGATAGTTGTCGCGCCCGGGTCCTTAGGTGAGTTTGGTGTTTTGGAGGGGCATGTGCCATTCCTAACCGGGATTATGCCGGGCGAGGTCAGGTACACTTCAGGCGGTCAGACAGAGAACTTAGCCGTGACAAGCGGTTTTGCCGAGGTCTCCGATAACAAGGTCTCTGTTTTGGTGGATGCCGCAGAAAAGGCCCGGGAAATTGACATGGAACGCGCACGCAAGGCCATGGAAAGGGCCCAACAAAGACTCGCAAAGGATCGAGGGACAGAGGATATTGATTTCGCGAGGGCCGAGGTGGCCTTGAAAAGGGCGATCATGCGTATCAAGGTTGCCGAAAAAACGAAATAATCCAACAGTTTATAAAATCGTGGGGCAATTTCACAAAAGGCAAGTGCCGTCGGCGCTTGCCTTTTTTATTGACCTTAACGGACATTAGGAATAAAATACAAAGATATTCTATTTTTTGAATGGGAGATTTTATGGATACAGCAGCAGGGGTCGATCAATTTCAATTGCTCGAAGAAAAGATAGACAATCTGATTGAATTTATAACGGTGTTAAAAAGAGAAAAGGAATCCATTGCTGAAAAGACCCAGATTCAAGAGGAAAAAATAGCCGATTTGAATAAGCAACTGGAAAGCCTGAAGGCAGGCAGGGACAGTGCCAGACAAAAGGTTGTCTCCCTTTTGGAGAAAATTGAAAATATCGGAATTTAAGTCTCAGGTGAATGTGCTTGGAAAAGCCCGTTACAGTCATAATTCTTGGTCATGAATACCGGATTAAGAGTGATGAAGATGAGGAGCACGTTCGGGACATCGCACAATTTGTGAATGACAAATTCAAGGCGATTATTGACAGTACCGATGGCCTTTCAGAAAGAAAAACCGCCATATTAGTCGCCTTTGATATTGCCAGTGACTATTTCCAGGTACTAAAGGAGCGGGATGGCGTGACAGGGGATATCCAGGGTCGGGCACGAGTGCTGAATCACCAGATTGATTCCGTAATGAGATAGAACGATTTGTTCAGGTATTTTCAGGGTGGTTGAGGCGTAACATCTCAAAGAATTCGTGTTAAAGTCATGCCAAAGGCAGACAAGCCATCTTCACGGCCGGATCCCTCGAATTTATTAAGAACATACGTTGAAACAATAATAAAGCGTAAAAAAAGTTTCAGATTGCTGTTTTGAGAATTCTTTAACAAAAGGTATTATACCCGGTTACCAATTTGTCATGACAGCTTTCGATATATGTTTCATTAACCGGGAAGAAATATAGTACGGCGAGACCTTGGAAAAGGGTAAGGGTTAAAGAGCACAAAGGCCAATCACACTAAAGGTGAATC
>DAOUXC010000017.1 GCA_030666795.1 Desulfobacteraceae bacterium | reverse complement strand
TTATCCCGCTTGATAAGCGGGATGTCCTGGGTCAAGACAAAAAAGGATTCGTCGAATTACCGACGAATCCTGAAGAATGACGGACTGGCGTCCCCAGCGGGATTTGAACCCACGTTATCCCGCTTGATAAGCGGGATGTCCCGGGTCAAGACAAAAAAGGATTCGTCGAATTACCGACGAATCCTGAAGAATGACGGACTGGCGTCCCCAGCGGGATTTGAACCCACGTTACTGGCGTGAAAGGCCAGTGTCCTGGACCAGGCTAGACGATGGGGACGCTGTTGTTGATAGCGAAAAATGGTCACCGTCGAGGCATCTGCCTCAGATGGATCCAGTGCTATTGACTTTTTGGTGGGCCGTGCGAGAATCGAACTCACGACCAACGGATTAAAAGTCCGCTGCTCTACCTAGCTGAGCTAACGGCCCAAAAGAACTTTATCTTATAACACCTCGCGTTCGTGGTGTCAAAATATTTTTCGATTATTCAATCTCAAGGATATTCTGCTGAATTAGCCTGATCTCTTCCCCGTTCGGAGGATAGGGGTAGTTCCACTGCTTTACATCGGGCAGGCAATTACCAAAAGGCCTGTTGCAGGCCACCTGTCCGTCCGGCCCTGAGCAACCTGTGGTCATAAAGGGTCTGCCGCAACTGATAACGCTCTCAATCACATCTGAGGCCAGACCGAAATCGATAATATGGCCGTTTCGGTCAAAACGCATATCCCGTAAACCGGCTAATTTTTCTTCGATAATATAACGAGCTAATTGAACCCTGAGATAGGTGGGCCAGGGGGGCTGGGGTCTTTCAGCCAGTTTTGAGCCTTCCTCGGCAAAAAAGGAAAAAAGATGATTCTCCACGCCCACTCGAAAGAGTCTGTCCATAAGGGAGACCATCTGTTCTTCTGTTTCTCCCATTCCCACCATTAGATGTGCGCCCACATTGGGATGGCCGAAGATCTCAAGGGCCTTTTCCATGATCCTCCAGTAGTGCACCCATCTGTGGGGACCGGAAACGCCCTTGCCCCTGTATTTGTCAAAAAGATCAGGCGTGGCGAGATCAATGGCCACTCCGATCTTGTCGGCCCCGATCTTTTTCATGTCAATTAAGTCATTTTCATTCATGATTGTGGGGGAAATGAGGATTGATATGGGAAGGGCGGTCTCTTCCTTCAATCTCCCGGCCATTTCCATGGTCGCCCCACGGCACTTGCCGTTTGTAATCATGGAAATACAGGTCCGCTTCACATATGCCGGAGCGTTGTTGATGGCGCGGGTGATATCCTCCATTGGAAATACGGGCCATGCCACGTGTATGAAACTCTTGTCCCGGTATTGTCCCGGACGTTTTTTTGCAAGGCCGCAATACGCGCAATTTGCCGAACACCCCTCGGGGTAGTGAACCAGGAGATTCACGCATTTGTTGACCGCGCCCCTGTACATCCTTCCCCTCATTAACCCGAGGGAGATGGCCGTGGCCTGGCTCATTTTGGCGTATTCGGGACTTTGTTGCTTATTTTCCATTGAAAATCTCTTCTTCTGACCCTGGTCAGAGCTAGATGGCTCTGCCTTGGGTTTTTGTGTCTAAAAATACAAATTCCAAGCACCAAATTACAAACAAATCTCAAATTCCAATATTTAATGAACAAAACCTTCAGGACAAAGCATCGTTTGAATTTTCGAATTTTGGTAATTGGATTTTATTTGATATTTAGGATTTGGTATTTCGGATTTCAATAATTCAGTAAAATGCCAACAAAGCAAATTTCCTCTGGGGATAACCAAATCCTGGTCTTCCCCAGCTTACCGGGTTCTTCGATGGGCCAGGATTTTTACATGACCCCTGTATATAGAGCAATCTTCAATCTTCAATCATCAATCCTAAAGACGAACCTGGTTATCCTTTGCCTTCAGGATTGCCTGGGTGAGGGTTGGCACATCCAGACCGTAAATCATGTCATCCTGCCATACGGATGAGAGGTTTTTTTCTATGCTCTCTTTGCGGGATGCAGTCCATTTAAGGGCGTTTTCAAGCCGGTGTATGTCTGCGCTTGTGGAGAAAAAATCCCCTGTGATCAAGACATTTTCGATGGAAGCGCCCGAGAGCGAAAGATAGATTTCCAGGAGCCCGGCCTTGCTCTTGAGCTGGCCGATGCCCATCCTGGCCCTCGGGTGTTTGTGGGAGAATATCCAGTCCTGATTGTGATATCTCTCTTCAATCAAACGGCTTATGGTCTTTTTTTCCCATTCGTCAGGGTTATCTTCTTTGAAACGGATGTTGAATTCCTGTTCAAAGGCATGTTCAATGGAATCCATAACCTCTGCCACAGGAACACGCCTTCCCACCTCCTGCCGGACAGTGGTCATCCTCTGGCTGAAGCAGTTGTATCCCTTGTCCCGTATTTTGATCAAAGGGGTATGCATTATATCGAGCATAAGGCCCACGTCAAAATCCACAAGAAGACTGGTGTGAAACAGCAGACTCTTGCCTGCCTCTGAAGCGGCAGACAACCCGGCGATCTTCCTGCCATTCACTTCCAGGTCGTTTTTCGGCTGGAAATACGCCTTTATACCCAATTTTTCAAGGGCGCGAATGAGTACAAGACTCAAGGATTCAAAGACCCCCCCGACCCCCTTTTTCAGCCCCGGATAGTCCACGTTTATGCCCAGGCCAAGGGCCACGATGTCGGGACCCATGATAACGGTCCCTCCTCCCGTACTCCTTCGGCTGAACTCGATTCCCTTAGACCGGCACGTGTCAAGCTTCAGGGCCGCCTCAATATCCTGGTATTTCCCGACATTGACCGATGGAACAAAGGTGTAGAGATGAAGGATGGGCGGGGAGTTGTTGAGCGCAACCGATTGAGGCAGGGTGTCGTCCATGGCAAGTCCTTCTGCCGTGGATACGGGTCTTGACAGGTTTTTAAAAAGACGCCAGTGGGCGGGCATAATAAGAACTCTTTGAAAAAAGATACCAAGTGTCGGTAAGAAGCTCTCCTCTCAGCACTCAATATAAAAAACGAAAGGCGCAGGGCACAAGGCGTAAGGCGCAAGGAGACCTTTCAGTATCTTTCCCTGAGCCTTGAGCCTTAAGCCCTGCGCCGTGTTCCAGAATAGCCACAAAATGTTGACAACCTTATGAAGCGATTAAGGACAAAGGAAATTGGCATATCAAGTCCTACGCCTTTGCCTTTTCCTCTTCGGCTATCTTTATTTCATCGTTTATGAAGTCCGCTAAGGCCTCTCCCTGCATCAGGCTGCCCAATTCCGAATCCAGGTCCGATGCCTCGATCACCAGTATCCAGCCTTTTCCGTAGGGGTCGGAATTGATGAGGCTGGTGTCCTCCTCCAAGTCCTCGTTTATCTCAACGATTTCTCCTGACACAGGTGCGACCAGTTTGCCGATCCATTTTCTGGATTGAATTTTTCCGCAGATTTCCCCCTGTTCAACATCATCTTCCTCTTCAGGGAGATCTACAAAAACAATGTCTCCCGACTCCTTCTGGAAGAAGTCATTCATGCCCACCGTCACCTTTGTCCCTTCCACTCGCGCCCAGGCATGGTCTTTGTGATAGTAAAGCTCATCGGGCATGTTGTAGCCTTTTATGTCAGCCATTACTTTTCAACCTCCTTCTTTAGATGGGAAAATGAAAGTGTTTTTTAGCAGCAATTGTTTCACATATCAAGAAAATACAGCCCCTATTTAGTGCCCATCCATTAATGAAAAAAGGGGACTATCAAGTGTCCAATTCAGAAATGAGCGATTTTTTACAAAATCAAGGCTTCCGGGAACCCGCTGCGAAGCAGTGGGACTGAGTCACCGCGAAGCGAGTGCGAAGAAATCAAGGGATTAGGCGGAGACGTACTTTAGTACGTCGCACAACGAATCCCGCCGATTGACGCTGCTTGTCCCGCCATAGCCTTGGCGAAGGCGGAAGATTGTGAAAAAGGGCCGTTTCTGGATGGACACTATTTAAATCGGGCCCTTACCGCCCTCGCGTGAATGGGAAGACCTTCGGTCTCGGCCAATGTAACAACAACATCCTTTAAATCTGCCAGACCCTTTTTGCTCAAATACTGGAAAGTGGGCTTTTTGATGAAATCGTCCACGGACAGCCCTGAAAACATACGTGCGCACTGACCCGTGGGCAGGACATGGTTGGTCCCGGAGGCATAATCGCCTACAGGAACCGGCGCGTACGGGCCCATGAAAATGGAGCCCGCGTGTTTGATCCTGTTCAGGGTGATAAAGGGGTCTTGAGTCATTACCTGCAGGTGTTCGGCTGCATATTCATTCGTGAAATCAATGGCCTGATCCATATCATTAGCAATGAGCACATAGGAGTGTTTTGACAGGGAAGACTCAAATATATCCTTTCTTGGAAGGTCGTCATACTCCCTGTTAATAATCTCGCAGACAGCTTGCGCGATATTTTTCGATGTGGTTACGAGCACTGCCGCGGAGTCGGGATCATGTTCCACCTGGGACAGAAAATCCACTGCGATCAATTCCGGGTCCCCGGTGTCGTCTGTCAGTATCAGGGCCTCACTCGGTCCGGCAGGTGAATCAATGTCAACCTGGCCGTATACCAGCATCTTGGCCGCTGTCACGTACTTGTTGCCCGGCCCCACTATCTTGTCCACACGCGGCATGGTCTCTGTGCCGTAAGCTAATCCGGCAACTCCCCAGGGGCCACCCACCTTGAAGACACGATCACAGCCTGCAATATCCGCTGCCACCAGTGTGGCCGGGTTTGCCTTCATCCCCTTATTGGGAGGGGTTACGGCCATGATCCGATCCACCCCCGCGACCTTAGCTGGCAGGACGGTCATAAGTATGGAACTGGGGTAGGCCGCCGTTCCGCCCGGTATATAACACCCTACAATATCCATCGCCCTTGTGATGCGGCCGGCCAAAATACCTTCTCTTACTTCTATTGACCACATATCCCGCTCTATCTCTGCCTCATGGAACTTCACGATGTTTTTGGCGGCAATGTTCAGACAATCAACCACTTTGGGATCCAACTGTTTGTAGGCGTCATCGATCTCTTCCCTGGTTACCTCCAGGTCGGGTGTTGAGATATCATCCTTGTGCTTCCTGTAATGCTCTAAGGCTACGGCGTTGCCTCGTGTCTTGACGTCATCCACGATCTTGCGGACGTCTTCATATATGGATGATATGTCTTCCATGGATCTTTCCATGACATTTTTCTTCTTTTCGGGACTCAGGTCGTCTATTCTTTCGGGTTTCATTTCCATGTCTGATTTCCTTTCATTTTATTCTTATAATAATCCTTCAACGCATCCACCGTGCTTCGGAAGGCTAGATCCTGCCAAGGGATCTGGTCTTCAGAGAACAGTCCGGTCTCAAGGGTTTCATCCTTAGGGCTCAGGTCTCCGGCTAAATACCGGGCCACATAGACGATAACAACGGGGATTTTTCCGGGATAAGAATAGACCCCCATCAGGTCCTTTATCCCGATTTTCAACCCGCATTCCTCTTCTGTTTCCCTGACTGCCGCTTTTTTAACCGCTTCACCCCTGTCAACATAACCGCCCGGGATTACCCATTTCCCCTTTTGGGGTTCAATGTCGCGTTTTAAGAGGACGACTTTGCCGCTTAAGTCTATTATAGCGCAGGCCACGACCTTGGGGTCCAGATAAAAGACAAAATCGCACAGTTCACATACGAGCCTGGCCGGCTCATTTTCTTTTAACCTCAAGGTGTTGAGACTGCCGCCGCAAACAGGGCAGTATTGGAATTCAGGGTTGTGGTGATGCATGTTTATGACGCCCCATAAAATGTCTGCGAGAACAATCGCCCGTCAGCCAGACGTAATCCGCGGTTTCTTTTTTGATGGTTTCCCTGCCGGTTAATGGATATAACACTATAGTGGCCATGTTTACCCTGACACGTTTCAGGGTCCTTTCAGGAATTCCGTATCCGTTTATTATATGTCCGTTTCCCGCAAAAACAACCACCCTTTTTTCGTTCTCTTTCAAATATTCAGCAATGTTTTCGGCCATGGTGTCTTCCCAGACGCACTGGGCCTGGTAAAAATAGTCAAATCTTTTCAGGTCCTGACTGGTATGCTGCTTGTAAACATCCCTGAGATAGGCCCGATGTTTCTCATTAGAAAGATCAATGTCTTTTGCCAGTTGATTTCGTTCTTCGGGTTTCAGGCTGTCGAGACCTGCTCTTGCCACCTTTTTTACAATATCATTCGGCGCATTGATGGCATGGATTTTGCGCCGTTTTTCTCTGAGCATAAATATGAGAGGCCTATAAAAATAGTAATCAAAGGACCATGCCTTGCGCCAGGCCACATCCTTTAAAAAAACAGTCTCAGTAGAGGTTCCTTCCATGTACCGGTCCAGGACAGGCTGCCGGGACTCTTGAAAAAACTCCATCGCGACGTTTAGGTCGCCGTATCGAGCCATCAATGCCTGGAGGATCTGGACCTGTATAAGGTGGTGCTCCGGATTGTCATGTTTTTCTCCGATAAAAATCAGGCCCTTTGATTCCAGCTGGTCTATAAAACGGTCAAAGGATAAGGCCTTTCCCGTGTCTAAATGAATGATCCTGCCAATACGGAAATGACCCCGAACTCCTTCCACTGAAGCTAAGGGAGGCATCGCCGGTTTAGTCAAGGCGCAGCCACACATGGCCAAGGAGACCATTAAAGAGGCAACAGACAGATAACCTCGCATTTCCGCACATTTCATCCCCAATCTCCCGCGTCACATCATACCATCATTGGCCTTGACCCTAAAGTTGCATAAACAACACGGCTTAATATTATTAAAAACATTTATGCGTTAAGGTTTCCGCACTTTTTCCCAGGCATTTCAGGGCATCGCTCTTTGTGAGTTCAAGCAAGGCCTTAAAAATCGCCGTGTTGTTTACCCTTTGGGAAAGCCGAGGGCACCGTATCTCCTTTGTTGTCAAGGGTTCGCAGTAGAGTACTACGGCTTCACCCTTGACGCCTCGGATCTGCAGTACCCTCGACTTTTGCAATGTTAGGGTTGACTGAAACCATAAATATCATTTACTCTGCTTTTACGCAAGGCCGTAAAGTCCGCATTAAAGGAGCGCCGACCAATGGAACATTCTCGAAGTCTTAAAGAGGTGATGAAGGATTATCCAAAAGAGGTCATTCTCAAGGATGGAAGCGGTGTGACGTTAAGACCTCTCAAGGACGGGGATGAGGCTGCCTTGTCCGGCATGTTCAAGCGATTGTCCGAGGACGACCTGTGGTTTCTGAATCATGATGTGTCCGGTTCAGGTCTGGTTGATGATTGGGTAAAAAACCTGGATCCGAAAAGGGTGATTTCTATTGTGGCCTTGTTGAAAGGGAGCATTATCGCCAATGCGGCCCTGATGATGAAGACCTACGGTGGCAAGAGTCATATCGGCAAGATAAGAATTTCCGTTGCCCCCTTGTTTCGTGAGAAACGTTTAGGGACGTGGATGCTTCTTGATCTGGTTAACTTGGCCATGGCCATCGGGCTTAAGATGCTCGTTATGCGTCTTGTACAGGACAGGGATGCCACTGTCATCAATGGTGTCAGAAAACTTGGTTTTGTCGAGGAGGCGGTACTTAAAGACTACGTGCTGGACCGTGAAGAAAATCCTCACAATCTTGTCATTATGACAAAACACCTGCCCGTGGAATGGGGTGATTTTTAGCAGAATGGAAAAAGCCGTCAACTCCCAATACGAACTGGATTCAGGTAAATTGCGGCAGGTGCTGCCTGATGTGCCGGGCGCGTATCTCTTCAAGGAATCTTCCGGCCGTGTGATTTATGTGGGCAAGGCAAAAAGCCTCAAAAAGAGGGTCTTGTCCTATTTCAGGCGGCCCGAGCATCTTTCCCATAAGACAGCCCTGATGATGAAAAGGGCCAGTGGCCTCGATTTCATACTCACATCCACGGAAAAAGAGGCATTCATTCTCGAGAGAAATCTCATAAAGAAATTTATGCCTCGCTATAACGTCATTCTCAGGGATGATAAGCAGTATCCCTGTCTGCGATTGAATATCAGGGAACATTACCCCCGTCTGAGCATTATAAGGAGAATAAAAAAAGATGGGTCCCTGTATTTCGGCCCCTTTTCATCGGCCCATTCCGTACGCAGTACCCTCAAGGTCATTGATCGGGTTTTCCAACTCAGGAAATGCAAGGGAAAGGGGATGCTGAAACGAACAAGGCCCTGTCTGAATTATCAGATGGATCGGTGTCTCGGGCCATGTACTTACAATGTCCCGGTATCGGATTACCGGCAGATTGTTACACAGGTCAGGCTTTTTTTAGAAGGTCGCAATCGGGAGTTGATCGAACGGCTGCAAAAAGATATGGCCGGGGCATCTGACCTGCTAAATTTTGAGAAAGCCGCAAAAATAAGGGATCAGATCGGGGCCATAGAAAAGACCGTGGAGCGCCAACACGTGGTCTCACCGCGATTAGAGGATCAGGACATCGTGGCCCTGACCCAGCACAATGGGCGTTTTCAGGTGGTAATCCTTTTTGTTCGAAAGGGATGTGTGGTGGGTAACCGCGATTATCTTATTAAGAATCCGGGCGGTCCTGCATCCGAAGTCATGGAGGCATTTTTGAAGCAATACTATGCAGGTTCGGCCTTTATACCGAAACAGGTTCTCATCTCCGAGTCTGTCGAAGACCTTCCGTCTATTACGGAATGGCTTTGCGATTCAGCCGGGAAAAAAATCGTGATTCGAAGACCGAAAAGGGGTGAAAATCTCCAATTAGTGAACATGGCCGTGGCAAATGCGGAAAGTCTCCTTTCGAGCAGAACGGAACAGGAAGACCGAGACCTCATGGAGATTGTTCGGGCGGCCTTAAAACTAAAAAAGCCCCCCAGGTTTATTGAGGGTCTTGACATATCCAATCTTCAAGGCGACATGGCAGTGGGGTCTGTTGTCTCCTTTGCGGACGGTTTGCCTCACAGGTCGGGATATAGAAACTACAGGATAAAGGCGGTCAACGGCATCGATGACTATGGCATGATGGCGGAATTGGTAAAAAGACGGGTGTCCAAAAAAAGTCTGCCCGATCTCTTTATTGTGGACGGGGGAAAAGGCCATTTAGCGGCAGTTGCAAGAACCCTTGCCTTGCATTCAACCTGTGATACTATTGAGATCGCATCCATTGCAAAGCCGGATCAGGCCCGCGAGGAGAAACAGGACAAGATATATCTGCCGGGTCGAAAAAATCCAGTATTGCTCAGACCTGACCACCCGGCGCTGCTCCTCATGATGCGAATCAGGGATGAGGCCCACCGAAGGGCCATATCCTACCACAGAAGGCTCAGGTTGAAAAATCTGACTGAATCCCAATTGGATCTTATCCCCGGAATCGGGGCCAAAAGAAAAAAAATTCTGCTAAAACATTTTAAAGACATCAACATCATCGCGAAAGCCAGTGAGGATGAGTTGAATCAGGTCCCGGGTGTTAGTCGTTCCTTAGCAGGAAAAGTGGTTTCATTCTTTCAGGGAAGGTAACTACACAGGTTCAAAGTTTTGGGTCTTTTCTGAACCGGTTGCGAAACCGGCCCCCGGTACAGAGAACGGTTCTGTTCCGTGTTGAATCCCGGAACTTTGAACCTGTGTGGTCACCAGGCAAGAGTATAGAAAAGTGCGAAAAATGAGGGTTGACAGGTGAAGATCAAGTGTGATAGACAATCGTAATCCGGTATCTTTAGTCCTCATAACCATATGAAATTATAGCCCAAAAGGTGAGAATCTGATTTGTTTTTCAGGAAAATAACCATATTTGTTGTCCCTGACGGCACAAAAAAAGTTAGACAATTCAAGATTCCGAAGATTTTCCCTTCCCTTTTTGTGTTTCTTCTCATCTCTTGTTCAGTATATCTCTTTTCGATTATCCAGGATTATTACACCATAAAAACCCGATTACCTCGACTATCCGAGTTGAAAAAGGAGAATGTGCAGCAAAAGAGGCAGTCCGTTTATTTGGCGCAGCGGATTGATCAGATGACGAAAAGAATGGCCGAGTTGAATGAATTTGATCGTAAATTGAAAACCATGGTAAACCTGAAAACCGGCGAGGATAATTCCCAATTCAAGGGTGTGGGGGGATCTGATCCTATTCTGCTTGATCCAAAGCATACGATGGCCAAAACCCATGGTGAACTGGTTCGGTCCATGCACCGTGCGTTGGACAATCTTGACCATGAAATTGCCTTTGGCAAGGAGGACAAGGATGGGCTTTTCAAATTTCTGGAAAACCAGAAGATGCTTTTAGCCTGCACGCCTTCTATCCGGCCGGCAAAGGGATGGATGAGTTCCGGTTTCGGATATCGTGTTTCTCCTTTCACAGGTCAAAAAGAGTTTCACAAGGGAATCGATCTTGCCACGAGAATGGGCGCGCCCATTGTTGCACCTGCAGACGGTATGATAGCATCCATCAATTGGGACCATGGATATGGCAGGATTTTAACCATAAAGCACGGGTATGGCGTGAGCACAAAATATGCCCACCTGAAAAAGGCCCTTGTTAAAAAGGGGCAGTATGTGAAGCGGGGTGAGACGATTGCCTTAGTGGGTAATACCGGCCGTTCCACAGGGCCCCACCTGCACTATGAAGTTCATCTGAACAAGGTGAATGTTAATCCCCTACGTTATATCCTTAATTAGTGTCCATCCACAAATGGCCCTTTTTCACAATCCCCCGCCTGCTTCGGGACAGGTCAGCGTCAGTCTGCGGGGTCAGTTGTTCCCGCCCTTTATGGGCGGGACGCCCTACATTGATCTTGTAAAAAATTGCTCATTTCTGAATTGGACACTTGCAAGTGCCCTTTTTTCATTTATGGATGGGCACCAATTAGTTTCCATCCATAAATGGCCCTTTTCCGCAATCCCCCGCCTGCTTCGGGACAGGTAGGAGCCCCCGGATTTATTGAGAGCTTAAGAGCCGTGGCAAAATGTCTCCAAATTACTAATTCCTTGATTTTTAAGGTGCAAAGTTTTTTAATGTCCATGCTCGGATCTTAGGTCGCAGGTAAGTTCTCAATGAATTCAGGAGTCCGGCTTGGCCGTCATCCCGGCCTCCGATCCGGTACGGAATGACAAAAAATGACGTTTTTTGACTTTTTTAGAGACCATCAAATTTGAATAAATCGGAATGAAAACATGATTGGAAATTTCATTAAGGGTATTTTTGGCAGCAGTAATGAACGGGAACTGAAACGCATGGCGCCGATAGTTGATCAAATCAACCGATTGGAGCCGGATTTTCAGGCCCTTTCGGATGAACAGCTAAAGGCAAAAACCACAGAGTTCAAAGAAAGAATAGAAAACGGAGAATCTTTGGATGAACTCCTTCCGGAGGCATTTGCCACTGTTAGAGAAACCTCTGTAAGGGTCTTGGGCATGAGGCATTTTGACGTCCAGTTGATCGGCGGCATCGTGCTTAACAGGGGAAAGATTGCTGAAATGAAGACCGGCGAGGGAAAAACCTTAGCCGCGACCCTTCCCCTTTATCTAAACGGACTGACCGGCAGGGGCGTCCACTTGGTGACGGTCAACGATTATTTAGCACAGCGGGACGCCGAATGGATGGGAGGGATCTATAATTTCTTAGGTCTGTCCGTGGGTGTGATTGTGCATGGTATGGATGATTCGGAACGTAAAGAGGCCTATGCCTGCGATATTACATACGGTACAAACAATGAATTCGGGTTCGATTACCTTCGGGACAACATGAAGTTTGACGTGAGTGAGTTCGTTCAGAGGGAGTACTATTATGCCATTGTGGATGAGGTGGACAGCATCCTCATTGATGAGGCCAGGACCCCTCTGATTATCAGCGGGCCGGTGGAACATAGTGAGAACAAAATCTACATGGAGGTCAAGCCTCTTGTCATCAATCTGCGGAAGAAGCAAGGTTCGATTATCCGTTCCCTGCTTAAAGAGGCGCGTCAGAGACTCGAGAGAGGGGATCTGGATGATAAGACCATCGAGACTCTGCTCCAGATAAAGAGGGGGGATCCGAAGAATCCGGTCTTTTTAGAGATTTTGGCGGAAAACCAGGCACTGAAAAAGCAGATCGACAGGACCGAGAGCATGTTGAGCTCCCAGAAGCTCCTGCCCGAACTGGACCAGGTCCTTTACTGCACCATTGATGAACGCGGTAATGCCGTGGAGCTGACTGAAAAGGGCCTCCAGGTTGTAGGGGGAGGCGGATTAGGAGATTTTGTTCTCCCTGAACTGGATGACAAAAGCCATTCCATCAGAGAAGATGAGAAATTGAGCCCGGAGGAAAAAGAGGAACAGCTAAGGGATCTTGAAGATCAGTACATGAGGGCCTCTGAACTCCTTCATTCGACCCAGCAGCTTATCAAGGCCTACTGGCTGTTTGAAAAGGATGTACAGTACGTTATCAAAGACGACCAGATCATGATTGTTGATGAGTTTACAGGTCGCATGATGCCGGGCCGGCGCTGGAGCGACGGGTTGCACCAGGCCGTGGAGGCCAAGGAGGGGGTGAGTGTTGCCGGGGAGAACCAGACCTTGGCAACCGTTACATTTCAGAATTTTTTCCGAATGTATGAAAAGCTCGCCGGCATGACCGGGACAGCGGATACAGAGGCTGCCGAGTTTAACAATATCTATAAATTAGACGTAGCGGTTATCCCCACAAACGAAAAGATGATCAGAAAAGATTCTTCTGATGTGATTTACAAGACGGAAAGGGAGAAATTCAAGGCCGTGGTCGAAGAAATCAAGGATCTGTATGAAAAAGGCCAGCCTGTCTTAGTGGGTACCATATCCATTGAAAAATCGGAAATGCTGAACAAGATGCTCAAGAGGGCCGGTATCCCCCATTCCGTGCTGAATGCGAAACATCACCAGAAAGAGGCGGAGATCATTGCCAATGCCGGTCAGAAAATGACCGTAACCATTTCCACAAACATGGCAGGCCGAGGGACCGACATTGTATTGGGCGAAGGGGTCAGGGAATTGGGCGGCCTTCACATTTTGGGCACTGAGAGGCACGAGAGCAGACGTGTCGACAATCAGCTCAGGGGCCGGTCGGGAAGACAGGGTGACCCCGGAACTTCCCGTTTCTATCTCTCCCTTGAAGACGATCTTCTGAGGATTTTCGGGTCTGACAAGATTTCGTCCATCATGGAGCGTCTGGGTATGGAAGAGGGGGAGCCCATAGAACATGGTCTGATATCCCGGGGCATTGAGAATGCCCAGAAAAAGGTGGAAGCCCATAATTTTGACATGAGGAAACACCTGCTCGAATATGATGATGTCATGAATAAGCAGAGGGAGATAATCTATTCCCTCAGAAAAGACGTCCTCAAGGGTAATGAAATAGGACAGATTATCACTAATATGATTGATGATAAGACCGAGGCCCTGGTTGAAAAATGGATTGATCCCAAGGCCTATCCGGAAGACTGGGATATCCAGGGGCTGAAGGATAATCTCTCCAGGCTGTTCAGGTTTAGACCGAAGATCGGACCTGAAGATATTGGACAGGATGACTTCGATTCCCTGAAAGTGGAAGACTTGGGCGATCTGGTAAGGGACGAGGTCAGGTCCGCTTACGGGGAAAAGGAGAAGCTCTTCGGTAAGGAAGATTTGGAGTACCTGGAGCGGTTCCTTATCCTTCAGATCATTGACGATCAGTGGGTGGCCCACCTTCAGGATATGGAACATATGAAAGAGGGCATAGGCCTTCGCGGTTATGGGCAGCTTGATCCGCTCAGGGAGTATCAAAAGGAGGGGTTCGCCCTTTTTGAAGAACTTATGGACAGGGTCCGGGGAGAGACCCTGAGCACGCTTTTCAGGTTCCAACTGAGGAGGCAGGCCCCGGAGCAACTACCTAAGAAAAAGAAGAGGACCATGCACTTGAGCCATGGGGATGGAGGGGAAGCCCCTGTAACTGTAAAAAGGAAAGGGAAAAAGATCGGCAGAAATGATCCCTGCCCGTGCGGCAGCGGTAAGAAATATAAGAAGTGTTGTGGGGCAAATAAATAAGGGCGCAAGGCGCAAGGCACAGGGCGCAAGGTGAAAGAAGCAGGGCACAAGGCAAAGGGACAATGGGAAAGGTTTTTATGAGCACAGTGGACGGATGGACAGAACCCTCAATCCCTGCGTCTTGCGAAACATCCTGTTTTCTGCCTGAATAAAGAAGACGTTTTTGGTCAGTGGTTATGGATAACACAAAATATATCATTCCGGGCTTTAAGACCTCGGCAGTGTCGGCAGGGCTTAAAAAAGAAAAAGTTCTGGATCTCGCCCTGTAAATAGAGGCACAATGCGCAAGGTATGAGCACAATGGGAGGATGGATATAACCCTCAATCCCTGCGCCCTGCGCCTTATGCCTTGCGCCTTGCGAAACATCCTGTTTTCTGCCTGAATAAAGAAGACGTTTTTGGTCAGTGATTATGGATAACACAAAATATATCATTCCGGGCTTTAAGGCCTCGGCAGTGGCGGCAGGGCTCAAAAAAGGCAATATTTTGGATCTCGCCCTTATTTTTTCCGAAAAGGAAGCGACTGTAGCGGGGGTGTTTACCACCAATAAAGTAAAGGCGGCACCGGTAATTTTGAGCCGGGAACATGTTGGGAGCGGTAATGCAAAGGCCATTATCGCCAATTCCGGAAATGCCAATGCCTGCAACGGAAACACAGGATTGAATGACGCCCGGCTGACCGCTGAACTTGTGGCTGAAGAGCTGGGTGTTGCCTTTGATGAAGTGCTCGTGGCCTCAACGGGCGTTATCGGCCAGCCGTTAGACATGGACCTGATTACAGGATCCATACCGGGTCTTGTTGAGGCCCTCTCCCCGGACGGCATTCCGGATGCGGCCAGGGCCATTATGACTACGGATTCCTTTTCCAAGATCAGCATGTTTAAAGGTCTGGCCGGGGATGTCCCCTATCATATCTTAGGTATTGCCAAGGGGGCCGGTATGATCATGCCCCACATGGCTACCCTGCTCTGCTTTATCCTGAGCGATATTCAAATTGACGCCCAAGACCTGAAACACGCACTGCTTTCGCCGGTGGAGAACACGTTTAACCGGATCACGGTGGATGGAGATACAAGTACCAATGATACGGTTTTGGTGATGGCAAACGGCACTGCAGGAAACGGTCCTTTATCAAAGGCGGATCAGAGGGGATTTATTGACGGGCTTAAGACCGTGATGGGGGAACTGGCCCGCATGATGGTCAAGGACGGAGAGGGTGCCACAAAGCTGGTGAATATAGATGTGAAAAGGGCTTACAGCCCCTCAGATGCCCTCAAGGCGGCAAAGACCGTGGCCAATTCCAGTCTGGTCAAGACCGCATTTTACGGCCAGGATCCTAACTGGGGAAGGATCATGGCGGCCCTTGGGAGGGCGGGGATTGTTATGGAAGAGCAGAGGGTGGACATATGGATTGACGACATCCTGATCGTTGAAGGGGGACTGGGAAAAGGTGTTGGACCGGAAAAAAGGGCGGCAGAAAAAATGGGGAAACAGGAATTTGATCTCACAATAGACCTCCATCAGGGAGACTATCAGGATCGAATCATCACTTGCGATCTCACCCATGAATATGTGACCATCAATGCTGATTACAGGACTTAACCGTGATAACCTCTTAAAAAGTCGCTTCGCGCCTTTTTAAGAGGCGTAGGAGGGCTATCCCTCCCCCGCCATTGAAGTCAATTCAAATGGTCCCACCCCTACCCCAGACCGGGGCTTAACCGCCCTCGGCCAGTTGATGGACTTTTTGCGAGTCCACCACACGTGTCTGTTCAATCTTTGGGGGAACTCGAGTTAATCGGAACATCTCTTGAATAATGACCGGCCATTAAGAACTGAGACTAATTATTGAGTTATTACCTTGTTATTTGTGATTTGATATCTGGGCTTTATTTCGCCTCCCGCTATGGGAAATCTTTAACGGAACAAAGCCGGGCTTTGCGGGTCCGGAGTTTTTAATTGTGCCTTAAATTTCATCCTGCACAGTATCACCCTGGTCTCTCCCTCCTTGGAACGAAGGACCTTTTTTTGTGCCTTTATTTCGAAGAATTCGCCCATCTGTCTGAAAAATTCCATGCTTGTTTTCCGAACCCTTTCAGCTAAAATGATCGCCCCCTCGGGCTTAAGATACTTCTTGAAGAGCTTCAGTATAGATTCAAAATCCTTTTCCTTATAGATTACTTCCGACCCCACAATATAGTCAAATAATCCCTCAAGCCGGGGGCTGTTCCAGTCCAGTTGAGTGATTTCCAAATTTGAGTCCGAAGAAGGCGGATTTGTTTCGGCATTTGCGCGGGCATAATTGAGGGCATCAGGGTTGTATTCCGTCATGGTCACCCTGTGCCCGAAGGCCGAGGCAATAATTCCAACAAGGCCCATGCCGCCCCCGATCTCGAGAAAGCGCTTTTCCTGTTGCACAGGAATTCCGGCAAGATGTTCGGACAGTACAATGGAGGCTTCCCAGATCTTGGACCATAGGGGAAAATCATGGAAAACATCTTCGGGATCCACAAACCTGTCAATCGATCTGGGGACAAGGAAGCTGAAACGACGTTCGCCTATTGCAAGGCCTACCGTATCTGTCTCGTATTCTTTATGGAAGGATTCTAAAGAGAACATGAATGTCTTATATCTCCTTACATTGAAAACCTGGCCCTTCAATCCGGGCTTAGGCCTTTCTTTCCTGACACCTTATTTTAAGTATGACAAAAACATTTTTTTCACAGCCTGCAATTGATGTCCACACTTATCTTTATAACCAAAGGAAAAAAGCGAAAATTTCAGGTTGCAAGATCAAAGAAATTAAATTATAGTCCACTCCTTTGTTTTTTGTTTAAACTTGGTCCTCCCCCGCGTAACGGGATCTTTGATGGGCCAGGCTTTTTACTTGGGAGATGCATATGGAGCTTGACAGACCCTTCGTGCTTGCAACGCGAAATGAGGGCAAGATAGCAGAATTTAAACGCCTGGTCGCCGATTTTGATATTGAAATAAGGAGTCTCAAAGATTTCGGGCCTATCCCCCCGGTGATTGAGGATGGAGAGACTTTTGAAGATAATGCAGTAAAAAAAGCTCACTTTACTGCCAAGGTCCTCGGCTTTCCCGCCCTTGCGGACGATTCCGGTTTAATGGTAAAGGCCCTTGGCGGAATGCCCGGGGTCCATTCCGCGCGCTATGCCGGAGAGGACGCGAACGACGAGGCAAACAACCTTAAACTATTAAGTGCAATGGAGGGTGAGGTCAACAGAGAGGCCGCCTTCATGTGTACCATTGCCATTGCCGTGCCCACGGGACCCGCCCTAATCTATGAGGCTACATGTGAGGGCGTCATAGCTCAAGAATTGAGGGGGAGCAAGGGGTTTGGTTATGACCCTCTTTTCTACTATGTTCCCTTGGGAAAGACCTTTGCGGAGCTGACTACCGAGGAAAAAAATCAGGTCAGTCACCGTGGTAAGGCCATGGCGGAATTCAAGAGTGAATTTGCCAAGGTATTGATATGGCTGAGACAACGGCTGGCAGAAGAGCCTTTTTAAAAAAATGTAACCTTTCTCTGTTTCGTGGCTCTATAATTGACAACTGCATTTTAGTACATACTTTAGTAGAAACCGGAAGAAAAAAACCGATAAGGAGGACGATATGTTTCAGGTAACAGAAAAGGCAACCGAGATGATAAAGGAATTTCTGAAAGATAAGGAAGAGATTCCACACATCAGGATAATGATGGCAGGTGGCGGCTGATCCGGGCCCTCATTGGGCATGGCTCTGGATGAGCTGAGAGAGGAAGATCATACATTTGATGATAAAGGTCTTAGCTATATCATTGAAAAGAATCTATTTGAGCAAGTGAAACCTATAAAAGTGGATTATGTCACCACCCCAATGGGTGAAGGATTTAACATTACTTCCAACATGGCCATGGGCGGCGGTTGCGGGCAATCCTGCAGTTGCTAAAGATAATAATTTTCAGGCCGCCATCCCGAGAAGATCCCAGCCTTTTGGGTGGGATGAGGGGGGCGGCCTTTTTTATGTCAAAAAGATCCCAACTGGCAGGAATTGATTTTTATTTCCAAAGTCTCACAGGCTGAAGAGACCCCCATTTTGGGTATTCCGGACTTTTCGGCTATTTCCCAGGCAGCCTTGCACGAGAGTCGGCCATTGGCCAAGCGCTCACGAATAGCCCCTTCCAGGGCGCTTGACACCTTTTTTGCGGGTTTAACAATACTCTTTTCAGGGCTATGACCGAAGAGCCCCAACTGGCATTTCACAATCCGTGTTTCAAGGAAGTCTACCGTAAAACCTATCTCAGCGGGCTGTACGTTTAAATCGCCTGCAATCTTAAAGGCCTCAACGCAAGATATCGTTTTATTTGAAGACCTCTTTTTTACGGCTTCAGCAATTTCTTGATTTACATTACGGTCTGCAGGGTGTTTTTTTGCGTAATGTCCCCTGTCTTCGTGTGTCATTATATTTCCTCCAGATTAATCCCCAATACGATTCAATGTGCCCTTATCGGGCGGATAAAAGAAGATATTATCGAATACGGAGAGTAACAAAATGTTACAAATAATAAAATTTACAACTTAAAATTATTGTGAAACTATAACAATAATATCACCATATATGTGACATATCCAGTGTTTTGTGTTTAATACGTTTCGGTCAGAAAGGATAACGGGCATGATAAAAGAGAACCTTAAGAAAATTTTGGAAGAATTGCCGGAAGGCGTTGACCTTGTTGGTGCGGCCAAGACAAGAACGCCGGACGAAGTATTGAAGGCCATTGACGCGGGTCTGAGGATCATAGGCGAAAACTATGTTCAGGAGGCTGAAAAGGCATTTGAGGCCATAGGTGCAAGGGTGAGGTGGCATATGATCGGGCACCTGCAGAGCAATAAGGCCAAAAAAGCGGTCAAGATATTTGACGTGATTGAGACCGTGGATTCCATGAAGCTTGCAAGGGCAATCGACAAGGCATGTCAGAACATGGGGAAAGTCATTCAGATCCTTATAGAAGTCAACAGCGGTGAGGAACCGCAGAAGGCGGGAGTTATGCCTGAAGGTGGTGTTTCATTAGCCAGGGATATGTCGGGATTAAAGAATATAAAAATCATGGGTCTTATGACCATGGGCCCTTTTGCCGGGGATCCCGAAGACGCCAGACCCTATTTTCAGAAGACACGGAAGCTTTTCGAAGAGATCAGGGCGTTGAATTTGCCCGGAGTTGAGATGAAGTATCTCTCCATGGGCATGTCCAATTCCTACAGGGTCGCTCTTGAGGAAGGTGCGAATATGGTCAGGATCGGGACCAAATTGTTCGGGGAGAGGGTCTATTGAGTTTCGTTGCCAAAGAACTGAAGCGTCTTGCGGGAAAGGCGATTCATAATCACCAGATGATAAAGGATGGGGATCACGTATTGGTTGCAGTGTCGGGAGGCAAGGACAGCATGGCCCTTTTGTGGCTCCTGAGAGAACGTATCAAACGTATACCCATTGAATACAGAATTACCGCCGCGCATGTTGACCCGGGTTTTGGTGCCGCTTCGGCAGCGCAGATGAAATCATTTTTAGCGGATCACGGATTTGAATACAGGGTCCTTGAAAGCGATATCGGCCCCAAGGCCCATGGACCGGAAAACCGGGAGAACCCCTGTTTTCTATGTTCCAGGCTCAGGAGAAAAATGCTTTTCGAATTGGCAGCAGAACTTGGTTGCAGCCGGATTGCATTCGGACACCACAAGGATGACCTGATTGAAACTTTTTTCCTGAATGTCTTTTTTGGTGCATCCATCAGTACCATGCTGCCTGTACAGGAATTGTTTCAGGGGAAATTAACGGTAATCAGACCGCTCTATTTAATCGATGAGGACCTGCTGAGGCGATACGCACAATCCTTAGACTGGCCCGAGATAAATTTAGGCTGCCCCACCGCTGGTTCTTCCAAAAGGGAAGAAATCAAAAATATGCTTAAGCGTTTTTACAGATCCAATAAAAAAATAAAGGGAAATATCTTCCACGCCCTTCAAAACGTAGATCCCGAATATCTGCTTTGAGACCATCCCTTTTGTCATCCATCCGAATGGCACAATGTGACCAACCGCGCAATCGCTAAAAGATTTCCTGCATATGGGGCTGCAATGCAAAAAACATCGCAAGCCGCATCAAGACGGGATGAAATAATCTCACATCAATTACAATTCCGGTAAGCGAGACAGCTTTATTTTTCCGGCGCTGTCTGGGCCCTGCGATTATACCGTGTTTGAAGTTACCTAATGTAAGTATAATTTATGAAAATATATGTTTAAATGTTGACATTTTTGTATTTTTATGCAATTATATGACATTCACATTAACTGTTTTCATGAAAAGGTTAAAGAATAACCTCTAAAGGTATCTGCTCAATATTTGGATGGGCTCGTAAAAAGCCCATCAATTCCGCAAAGCAAGAGGGCGGGGGTGGAACCATTTGAATTTAGTCCAAATGGCGGGGGAGGGGCGGCCCTCCTCCGCTGCGTTAAAAGGCGCAGAGCGACTTTTAAAGAGGTTATCAATATTTGGGGCCTTCGGCTCGTAGAGCTTACGCCTCCGAGAGCGTGGTAGATGCGTTGTAGAAATAAAAATGCGCCTCTTTGAAAAGAGATCCGCATGCCCGGCCATTATGGACTAACGCCCTTACTTATTGAGCCATTACGCATAAGCTGTATCATGCATGAGAAAAAAAATATAAGACCCCGACAGGTCCTCCTCTGTTTTGTTTTCACTATTTCAATCCTGCTATCTATCCAGACGCCTGTTTATTGCGCAGCAAAGTATTACTATTACGTCCAGGTTGCTTCATCCCGGGTGGAAAAAAACGCGACCCAATATGCGCAGAAGCTGCGATTGCTTGATATAAACACGGTCGTCAGGTGTGAAAAAGTTGCCGATATGGGTTATTGGAATCGGGTTTTTACCGGCCCATTCCCCTCTAAAAGGGAAGCGAAACTGAAAGGACTTGAATATCGTGAAAAAGGGCTTTTCTCCGGCCCCACTATTGTCCATAAGAAACGAACTCTCATTTGTAGCAATCTGAAACAAAGGCATGAACTGATCAAAAAAATCGAAATAGCCTCAAGGGAGAGGCTTTTGGCAAAAGCTGTTTTTCCGAAAGACACGACAGGTTTGGCGAAAGAAAAACTGATCACAAAATCCTCGGTAGACGATAAAACGCCTGCCGCAAAAACGACTTCGAGTCAGGATTTGGTTAAGGAAAAACGTTCTACAATGAAAGAGAACTCACCAGATCAATTTACCGGGTTAGGGGGAAGCGCAGACAAGAAAAGGGCCAGGAAAGGACGCGGCAGGAACGCCGGTCAAGGAACCTTGGTGGTTGGCGTCAAACATACTTACCTTGATTTGTCGACACAACTTACTAAACGTCCGGGCATAAGCTCAGACGGCGTCACAATCACGAAAGAAGAAATTCCGTTGGGAAATGTAAAAAAGGATGATTTCCCTACCTCCATGCATATAGACACACTTCGCCTCCGCTATGGCCTGACTATCTGGAGCTTTTTGCCGACGCCGGATTTGCTTATGAGGAATTGTCTGATTCGGAGTTCGTATACGGTCTTGGAGCGCGCGTGAACCTCTTTGAAAGAACGGTTGCGGAATTGGGTGAATTTTATGGGGCCCTTCAAGGAGAATACATGGCCGGCAGCCTGGAAGATGAATACAATTCCAGGGTCGGATACAGGTGGAGAAAGGAAACAGACTGGCAGATTATTTCTACCGGGGTTGAATTGGGTGTCACCCGGTCTCGTTTTACCCTGTATGTTGGAGGTTCCTGTCTTATTTATCGCGAAGACACAGACCGGATTTTAAAGGATAATCCTCCTTTGCCTATGATTTCGCTCAAATACCATGATGATTTGGAAGAAGAAAGACGTTTCGGAGCCTACGCCGGGATTGAATTTCAACTTACACCGGCCCTTCATTTGAACATTGAGGGACAGATCATGAATGAAGAAAGCATTTTCGGGGCATTGGAGTATTATTACTGAGGCCATGTATTCTCTCTTCTTTTATCTTGCCTTTTTTTGAAACCTTTGGTTCCTTTTATCTCCGGTTGTTCGTAAGTGCCGGAGGATGTGGCAGTAACGTTTCAGTCATTTGAAATTCCGGTCTTATGAATGTTGTATTTTTCGTAATTGTCCTGGTAGCATTTCTCACCACCGCATGGCGCGAAATTGGCTGGTTGCCTGTGGATGGGGTTGTCTCGCCCATGAAGTCCCTTTCCGCAGCCATGGTGGATTCTGCTACCGGTTCCGTAGAGCTGGCCCTGGGTCTTATCGGCGTGATGACCCTTTTTTTAGGATTGATGAAGGTGGCCGAGGCGGGTGGACTGTTGACCGTGCTGGCCCGTCTTATTCGTTCTTTAATGGTACGGCTTTTTCCTGACGTACCCCCGGACCATCCGGCCATGGGCGCCATGATCCTGAACATGTCGGCCAATGCCCTGGGCCTGGGTAACGCGGCCACGCCCTTTGGGATTCGGGCCATGCAGGAACTTGACAAGCTCAATGAACAAAAGGGATCGGCCACAAACGCAATGGTCCTGTTCCTTGCCATCAATACCTCCAACGTGACCCTTTTGCCCACGGGTGTTATCGCACTGCGGGCGGCTGCCGGCTCCGTTGACCCTGCGGGAATTCTCGCTACCACCCTGTTTGCTACCTTATGCTCGACAATCACTGCCATATTTGCCGCGAAGGCATATCAAAGGTTCTTTTCAGAAAACAGACCGGTCAAAGACGTGAAAGTCAAGGCAGCAGACGGCAAGACCGTGAGGGAGGAGGAAGTGACCCTGGAACCGACCGGGGCCTATCCCGTCTGGATCAGCCTGACGGCCCTTTGTTTCCTGATCGCTTTTATTCCTTTGACCGTAATTTACGGAAGGACCCTATCCCCATGGATTATTCCCGGGCTTATGGTCGGTTTTTTGGGTTTTGGGGTGGCCAGACGGGTGCGGGTATACGAAATATTCGTAGAAGGTGCCAAGGAAGGCTTTCAGGTGGCAGTCAGGATAATCCCTTATCTGGTGGCCATCCTGGTGGCAGTGGGTATGTTTCGCGCAAGCGGAGCAATGGAGACCCTCGTGTCCTGGTTAGGCGTATGGACCGGAAAGGTGGGCATGCCCGCCGAGGCCCTTCCCATGGCGTTTCTCCGGCCGCTTTCCGGGTCCGGGGCCTACGGGATAATGGCATCCATTATTAATGATCCGGCTATCGGCCCGGACAGCTACACGGGCTATCTGGTTTCAACCCTGCAGGGTTCTACCGAGACCACCTTTTACGTGTTGGCGGTCTATTTCGGGGCCGTGCAGGTCCGGCGGATCCGGCATGCATTAGCCGCTGCCCTGACAGCGGATTTGGCGGGTGTCATTTTTGCCGTGGCAGGCTGTGCCTATCTTTTCGGGTAAAAGATTATTTCTCCGTTCCGTAAAATTTTAGCCCTTTGAAAAATGCCTCACTTTTGCAGGGACCTAAAGTGTTACCTCCATAACTTACTTTTTTGTTTTTTTGGTCTGATAATCCAATATGAATTCTGCTGTCATGCGGGCGATTTTGCCAACTACCCGGGGACATTTAACATACTCTTTTGCCTGGATAAATTTTTCGTACTCTTTGGAATCAGTGAGTCGGTAGGACCTACCCGACTGTTCTGTTTGAATTTCAACGCAGTTTGTGGTCCCGAATTCCCTTTGCACTTTTTTCACCAACCTGAACCCGGCGGCCAATGAATCGGTAAGGGCATCCGTATCTTCGAAATCTTCGCTTGCAGTGACAATTCCTATGGCCAGCAACCCTCCCAACAATGCTCCGCAGATCTCACCCTGCATGGCGACACCGGCAGCCAAAGGGGTGGAAGCCTTCAGGACCGATGGACCACCTTTCAGGTTCAAATTATCCTGCAGGGCCTTAAATACGCATCTCGAACACCCGTGAGAACTTTTTTCATAGTCAGATGCATCATTTTCAATCCTACCAAGTATCTCTTCCCGCAATGAGCTTTCCGGCATAGGGCCTCCCTTAACTATTTAAAATACAAGTGAAAAACCGGCTATAAAAAAATACTAAGATTCAGTTGAAATCTTTTTCCGTAAAAAAAACATACCAGAACTGCTTGTTTTTTTCAATAGCAATTGAGTTTTTCAGGATAGCTCCCTGGTTTTTATAGTAATGCATCTGACTTGTGGGTTCCTGTCTTCCCATGTCTTTCCTCAACTAAAAATAAACGTAAGAAGTACAAGACACATGGCTCTTTACAATTCGCGGAGATGTTGATACTTTAGATGAAAATCGTTGTGCTCGGCTGTCTTAGAGACGGATCTCTTACGGAAGATTTAAAGGAAATAGAAAATGGATATTAGGCGGTGTTTTGAATTACTTGAACTTGACCCTGGCGCTTCTCCGGATGA
>DAOUXC010000334.1 GCA_030666795.1 Desulfobacteraceae bacterium | reverse complement strand
GAAGCCGGGGAAAAAGATGCCATACTGGGAAGGATTAAGGGTACTACGGACATGTCCCAGCTAAAGGACATGGATTTTGTGATTGAGGTTGTAATCGAGGATCTTGAATTAAAAAAGAGTGTTTTTAAAGAGTTGGACGAGCTGTGTCGTCCCGAAGTGATTATTGCGTCCAACACGTCATCAATGTCCATAACCGAAATAGCCGCGGCAACGAAGCGACCGGAAAGGATATGCGGCATGCACTTTTTCAATCCCGTTCCGCTTATGAAGCTTGTTGAGGTAATACGCGGATTTTCAACCAGTGATGAAACAATCGCCGTTACTACCGAGCTCGCAAAAAAGATGGGAAAGATAACAGTTGAGGTCAAAAAGGACTCACCGGGATTTATAGTAAACAGGATTATGATCCCTCATATGCTGGAGGCCATAAAAATAGTTGAAGAGGGTATTGCCAGTGTAGAGGATGTAGATACCGCCGTGAAAAACGGTCTCAATTATCCCATGGGGCCCTTTGAACTGATGGATCTTACAGGCATTGATATCTGTTATTTCGTTGCTGAGTACTTTTACAAGGAATTAAACAAGGAATCAAAGTGGGTATCCCCGGGTCTGCTGAAAACAATGATAAGGGCTGGAAAATTAGGGAGAAAGACAGGCGGCGGGTGGTATGCGTTTGACAAATAATAATGTGACACACACCAACCAATGACATTATGATAAAAGGCAGTTCCGTAAGGAACTGCCTTTTATTGTGCCCTTAAACTTGAAAAGGGGTTATTTATTTTTATGACGCATCTTCCTTCTTAATTTCTTATATTTATGTTTTCTGATCTTTTTGCGACGTTTTTTGACAACACTACCCATTAAATTGAACCTCCGTGTGAATTATTAATTAAACTTATATGTTAGCGCTTAGGATGTCAATAGGAATTTAAAGATCGTTGAGTTTACATAATATATATTATCAGACTATTTATCTTATCAATGTCGTAGCCCCTGTCTTTTTTTCTCACCTTTAAATTTGAAGAGGTATTCATCCGCCTTTCCAACAAAATCTTCCGGGCTCATACCTGATTCAAAATTTGCATCCCCCATGCTTGCACTTATTCCGCATTCTTTTTCAATTGCGTTTTCTATTCGTTTTCCTATGGCACGGCCAATATCCGTGTCCGCATCAATTAAAATAATGGCAAATTCATCTCCGCCATACCTGTACCCTGAATCAACACCTTCACGAATACAGGCATTAATAATGACTCCTACCTTTTGAAGAAGGTCATCACCTGCCAGATGCCCATGAGTATCATTAAAATCCTTAAAATTGTCCAGATCCAAGAGGATCAAGCTGAGCTGTTGATTTTGTTTTTGTCTCTCAGAACGCTTGATTTCGTCTTTCAGGCGGCCGTAAAAATGTCTCTGGTTGAAGAGTCCCGTTAATGAGTCCGTGATGGACAATCTGCTGAGTTCCTGCCTTATGTCCCGTTCTATAATGGCCCTTTTGACCTTGGCCTCAATCTCTTCCAAGCTAAATGGTTTATTGATGAAATCCGTGGCACCCGCATTCACCACGTCCATGTATTTGTATTCCTTAGTGTAACCTGTCATTGCAATACTGCAAATAAGGGGATAATCGCTTTTTACATGTCCTATCAATTCCAGGCCATCCATTTCGGGCATGCTCATGTCGGTTAACAAGAAGGTGTAAGGCGTATCTTTTAGTTTCTCGAGACTTTCTTTGCCATTAGCAGCGGAATCAGCTTGAAAGCCTAAATGTCTCAACATTTCAACAAGGGGTCCTCTTACCGATTCCTCATCATCAACCACAAGGACCCGTTCAGCATTGTAATTTATATTTTCTTTGCCCATTAATTTATTTTACACGTAGCGGCCAAGGCCGTTATGCGCGTACCCTGCCATTTTCCGTCCAAGGAGGGATGTTGTCGCCCCGGACATGATCTCACTTGCGTTTGCCGACTATGCTACCTCACCCCGCAGAGAATTCAAAAAGCCTCGTTTAATAATGACATTAACTAAATGGGCTATCCTTTCTGTACCACAAGCTAAATTAACAATTTTATTTGATTCTGTACGGCCCTTCAACTGCCCTTCTCTCTTGCTGTGGCCTTCAATTAGCACATCCATTCGCTTCCCTTCAAGATTTTTATTTTTTTTGAGTGTAATCTGTTTTTGAAGATCTTGAAGTATGCTCAATCTGAAGGATTTTTCGGTTTCACCAACCTTATTGCCCATTTTATCTGCCAATGTACCTTTTCTATCGGAATATTTAAAGGAAAAAAGCCCGTCAAATTGTACGCGTTTAATCAGATCAAGGGTCATTTCAAAATCATCTTTTGATTCTCCGGGAAAACCAACCATTACATCACTTGTAATTGCAATATCTGGCTTGACCTTTCTCAGCTTTGCGATACGCTCCATATATTCCTCCCGTGTATAGCCTCTCTTCATTCGCTTGAGAATCGGGTTTGAGCCCGCCTGAAAAGGCAGGTGGATGTGGGGGCAGAGCTTGTCGAGATCGACGAAACATTCAATCAGACCATCGGAAAGGTCCTTTGGGTGTGATGTGGTAAAACGCAGTCTTAAAAGGCCCTCTAATTCATTCAGTTTTTTCAGCAGGGAGACAAAATCCCCATTCTCCCCCTCATTCCACCTGTAAGAATTCACGTTCTGGCCAAGCAAGGTGATCTCTTTGACACCTTCTGCGATCAGATTACCGGCTTCAATAAGGATTTCGTCAGGCGGTCGTGAAATTTCACGGCCCCGAACATAAGGAACAATGCAGTAGCTGCAGAAGTTGTTACACCCCTCCATTATAGAAATAAATGCGGTTACCTTTCCTTTGAAGTATCCCCGGCAAGGGGTTGGTTGCGGGGGCGGCGCCTCCAGACCCGTGGTAACAATTTTAGTCCTTCCCGAATAGATCTGTTCCAAAATCTCCTGAATGCGGCCAAGTTCCCTGGGACCCATCACAAAATCAAGCTGTGGAAATCTCTTTATCATTTCCTGGCCCATTTGTTGAGCAAGACATCCTACAGCACCTATAATTAAGTCCGGTTTTCTCCTCTTGATCCGGGTCATGCGGCCAAACAAGCTGAATGCCTTTTGCTCTGGTTTTTCCCTTACAGTACAGGTATTTATCAGAATGAGATCAGCACGCCCGGGATCATCCACACGCAATAAGCCGGATTGGATCAGGGATTGAGCCAAAAAGTCCGAGTCATACTCGTTCATCTGACAGCCCATGGTAGTTATGAAGAAAGAACGCGCCTCAAATTTACTTCTGATAAGCAATTCTGATAACCTCGTAAAAAATCACTTCGCGCCTTTTCACTCGGCGGAGGAGGGTTCCCCCTCCCCCGCCACTTGAAATGAATTCAAAAATGGTTCCACCCCTACCCAAGGCCGGGACTTACTCCCGCCTCTGGCGGGACCTGTTTATGGATTCTTGGCGAGTCCATCCATTCTGATAACCTCACAACCAACCCCTTCTTCTTTCAAGGAATCCAATAATTCAAAAACCTGACTCTCGCACCCCGGAGAGATCATGATTTCAATAAATGCTTCATTGGGATTGATTGTCCTGACCACGGCCATGCCGTCGTAAGACTCAATGGTCCACCTGAGATAGCTGATGTCCCTACGATTCACGCGGAAAACGCGCTTAATGGTCTGCATGGTTGTAAGTTGCCCCACCCCACATTAGTTTGGTCCTCAGGACCTCAAAATAACTGTGATCTTTTGGGCTTAAGAGTTTGATTTTTTCTTGTGACTTGTAGATGATCACCTCGTCTCCATAATGGAGATCAAACCCAACCTGCCCGTCAAATGTTAAAAGAACCGTTTCTTCACTCTCTTTTCCCATCTTGATTTGAATAATGGCGGAATCGGGAATAAT
>DAOUXC010000101.1 GCA_030666795.1 Desulfobacteraceae bacterium | reverse complement strand
GTTGACTGCCTTAAAAAGGGCAAACCGCTGATGGATAAAACCATACCCTTTTCATCCGGAAAGAATGGCCCCTTAAAAAACTTCAGTGCGCGTATCGGCACCCCGGCCTCTGCCATATTGAATAAGACGGATACGCAATTGCAGCCAAAGGGCAAATTGATTATGAACGGGGCCATGCGCGGTTACGCATGCTTTTCAGACGATCAGCCCGTAACCGCTGCTACCGACTCCATTCATGTCCAGGAACCGACCGAGATTTTTTTCTATCAGACCAATGCATGTGCCAATTGCGGTCAATGTAACGCCATCTGTCCGGTCAACCTGGAAGTCAATCTCCTGGGACGGTATTCGGAATACGGCATATTCGAAAAATGCAGTGATCTTGGAGCCGAAAACTGCATTGATTGCGGTCTGTGTGCTTATGTCTGCCCGGCCCGCCGGCCCCTGGTGCAGTTGATTTCCCACGCCAAACACGTCATTCAGACCATTACGATAGAGCATGCCAGTAAAGAAGATATCTTAGCGATTGAAGAAGGAGAGCACCCGCACCCGGTTATCAGACTCTTTGAAACCGCACCGGAAGAAGGAAAAGCCCCGAAGGAATAAGGCATGAACAAAACCACAAGCATGAAAGTGTCAAATCTCACTGTTTCTCCCGGCCCTCACCGGCACTCAGGCGCGAGTATTACGGGGGGGTCCTATGATTTTCTGTTGGCCCTGCTTCCGGCCGTGATCATGGGGATATGTTATTACGGTTTTGATGCCGTGCGCGTAATCAGCGCTTCTATTGCATCGGCCATGATCGCCGAAGCCCTTATCCAGAAAATCCTGAAAAAACCCGTTACCATTGCCGACGGAAGCGCTGCAGTAAGTGGCCTTTTACTGGCATTGATCCTTCCGGCCAATGTCCCCCTCTATGTGATAATCGTGGCAAATTTTGCGGGCATTATTGTCGGGAAGCAATGTTTCGGAGGCTTAGGCGCCAACCCGCTGAATCCGGCGTTAGTGGGCTGGGCCATCGTCCGCATTACCAAGACCTGGGCTGATTTCCTGGATTTTGATTTAATGCTGATCAACTACGACACCGGTTTTATTCTCCAATATCCCCTGGCGGTCCTTAAGGCCAAAGGTCCGTCAGCCCTGTCTGATTTCCATTTGGGTGCCCTGTTCTTGGGCCAACAGACCGGGGGCATAGGGGCTTCGGCAATAGTCTGCCTCCTGGCAGGGGGGCTTTACCTGATAATCCGCGGTACTATCCGCTGGGAAATCCCCCTTTGTTTTATCATTGGGGTAACTATTATATCCGGAGTCTTCTGGCTGGCAAACAGCACAGCTTATGGCAACCCGATGTTTCATCTCCTCACGGGCAATGTCATAATCGGGGCATTCTTCCTCTGCACCGATAATGCCAGTTCGCCTGTCAACCGATGGGGCATGGTCGCATTCGGCTTTGGCTGTGGTGCCATGACCATAGTTTTAAGGGCATGGAGCATTTATCCGGATGGGGTGGTTTTTGCCTGTCTCCTGATGAGTCTGTTTGTACCCCTTCTGGACAAATTGAAGGCCGGGCAAATTGTCCCGCAACCCGTAGAACTACCACCCGTGAGCGGGTCTGTTGAAGAGAGGACGGCCTAATGAAAGAGATTGTTCAAATGATAGTGGTTTTGTCCGTGATCTGCACTATATGCGGCGTAGCCCTTTCCGGTTTTCGCAATATGACCGAGGACCGTATTGAAAACCAGGTACTTATGAACGTCCAGGGCCCTAAAGTAAAGCTGGTGCTTGAGGGGGCGGAAAACGACCTGATAGCGGATCGAAAAAAGCTCTCGGTCAATGATGAGCAACTTCTGCTTTTCATCGGCAAAAAGCAAGGCAAAGATTGGGCAATAGCCTACGAGACTGTCGGGCAGGGTTTCGGCGGCGATCTGAAAGTGATGGTGGGCTACGACATAGAGCAGAACAACCTGACAGGCGTTCAAATAATTTCACACAAGGAAACACCCGGAATAGGCTCCAGGGTTACTGAAAATCAATTCACGAAGCGGTTCAAGGGGCTTCACATTGATATTGAAATCACTCCTAATCAGTGCCCGGATGAGATAGATGCCATTTCGGGTGCAACTTATTCAAGCAAGGGAGTCTGCGAGGCGTTGCGAAAAAGCATCGCGCTCTATCCCGAAATCAGGAAACAGGCATTGGCGAATTAGTACAGACCTAAAAATTTTTGCTGATTTCGGGGTAATATGTTGGACAAAAGGCTGCGTTTCTAACTCAAGATTTGG
Organism: Desulfobacteraceae bacterium; assembly: GCA_030666795.1. Taxonomy (GTDB): domain Bacteria; phylum Desulfobacterota; class DSM-4660; order Desulfatiglandales; family Desulfatiglandaceae; genus JAIOSR01. The sequence continues at coordinate 7,966 of DAOUXC010000101.1, read as the reverse complement.
GTTCAAGGTTCAGGGTTCACCGTTCAGAGGTTAAAACCTTTGAACCGTTGAACCCTGAACCTCATAACCCGGACCGGCATTGAGTCCAATTTTTGGGCAAATTCATAAAAACTATGGTGATTTCAGTCACTAAAAACAAATGGTTTTTATGAGGTCTGTAATAAAGCTATAGTTCATTTACAACAAGGAACTACCAAATGAGTTTATCCAAAGAGTTCACAAAGGGTTTGTGGAATGAGCTGCCGCCTTTCCGCCTTGTATTGGGACTGTGTCCGGTTCTTGCTGTCACTAAATCGGCGGAAACCGGTCTCGGCATGGGTCTTGCGGTTATCTTCGTGCTGACCTGTTCGAACATGCTCGTATCCTCTCTGAGAAATGTCATCCCTCGCAAGGTTCGAATCGCCAGTTTTATTGTTATCATTGCTACCTTTGTGGTGATCGTCGAATTGACCGCCCAGGCCTACTTTTATCCCATTTACGAAAAGTTGGGCATCTTTATACCCCTGATAGTGGTCAACTGTATTATCTTAGGTCGGGCAGAGGCCTTTGCCTCTCGAAACGGGGTTATCCCGTCCGCCCTGGACGGACTTGGTATCGGAACGGGCTTTACCCTCTCCCTGACAGTGCTGGGGGGGATAAGGGAAATCCTCGGCAACGGGACCATATTTGGCGCTGAAATCATGTGGTCATCTTTCAGGCCTTTTACCTTTATGGTCGAGGCACCCGGCGCTTTTCTCAGCCTGGGTCTTTTATTAGGTATAATGAACGCCTGTTCCAAGTCGAATTAGGCGCCATACATATTTGATGGACTCCTAAAAGTCCATGTGAGGTAAAGATGGAATACATAGTTCTTATTATATCCGCGATTCTGATAAAGAATATCCTGCTAGCGGAATATTTGGGGAATTGTCCCTTCCTTGGTACCTCAAAACGAATGGATACCGCCGTTGGCATGGGTCTATCCGTTATCTTTGTGATGACCATTGCCACGGCGGTAACATACTGGGTGCAGTACAAGGTGCTCAACCCGCTTGGTCTGGGCTATTTGCAGACCATTGCATTCATCCTGGTGATTGCCGCGTTAGTTCAGTTTGTGGAGATGTTTCTCAGGAAATTTGCCCCCCCGCTTTACCAGGCCCTCGGCATCTTTCTGCCACTCATTACCACAAACTGTGCGGTCCTGGGCACGGCCATCCTTTGCATTCGACGCGAGCAGACCTTTCCCGAAGCCATTGTTTTTGCAATTGCCTCTGCTTCCGGATTTACACTCGCATTGATTCTTTTGGCGGGGATACGGGAACGATTAGAAATTTCGGATGTTCCAAAGGCCTTGAGAGGAACAGCCATAGGGTTGATCATGGCAGGATTGATGTCTCTGGCCTTTTTCGGCTTTGTAGGCGTCGACGGTTCACTCAAGGCCCTGTTGCAAAATTGAGATTTAAAACAAAGGACTGTATAAGTTCCTTATTACAAACTCCCTGATTAGGATATATTATAATGTTAGCAGCATCTCTACTATTACTTTTTCTGGGATTAGCCGCCAGTATCGTATTGGCGATTGCATCACGGGCCTTCTATGTGTGGGAAGATCCAAAAGTATTGGCCATAGCGGATATGCTCCCCGGAGCCAATTGCGGCGGTTGCGGCTATGCAGGATGCGCGGCCTCTGCCGAGGCAATTGCAGCGGGCAAGGCCCCTGTAAACGCCTGCGTGGTTGCACCATTTGAAACCGCCCAGGCCATCGGAGAAATAATGGGCCAGAAGGTCGAGGAGAGAGAACCCGAATTCTCCTGGACCAGTTGCTCTTACGGCGTGGGCATGGCCGATCCGATTTTTCATTATAACGGCGCCACTGACTGCCAGGCCGCTGTGATGCTTTACGGTGGTAGCAAACTCTGTCCCATCGGTTGTATCGGATTAGGCAGTTGTGTCAAGGCCTGCCAGTTCGGTGCGCTGAGCATCGGCGATGACAACCTCCCGGTAGTAAATCATGACCTCTGCGTGGGATGCGGCGCATGCGTTGATGCATGTCCTAAGCATATCATCACCCTCACTTCGGCTACCCGGCGCATTGTCAACGAATATGTCACCGACGAGTGCACCGCCCCCTGCATGCGCGCCTGCCCCACCGGAATCGACATTCACGGATACATCCGCGAAATTCGTGATGGGCATTATGAAGAGGCGCTAAAAATCATCAAGGAAAAATGCCCCCTGCCCCTGATCTGCGGTTACATCTGCCCTGCTCCCTGTGAGTTGAATTGCCGGCGCAATCTTGTGGACCAACCCGTGGCAATAGATCCTCTGAAGCGATTTCTGGCCGACTACGAAATGTCAACGGGTAAGCATTTCAACCCTTACAAAGCACCCGACAATGAACAAAAAATAGCATTAATCGGAGGGGGCTCCGAAGGCCTCACTGCCGCCTATTACTTAGCACGTCTCGGGTATCAGCCCACCATTTATGAAGCCAAGCCCCAATTGGGAGGCATCTTGCGATATGTCATTGCCGAAGATCGCCTGCCCCGCAAAGTCCTGGATCACGATATCAAGGGCATTCTTGATATGGGGGTTGAGGCAAAAACCAACATGGTCATGGGTCGCGATTTTACGATGGCAGGCCTGCTTCGAGAGGGATATGATGCGGTCCTGCTTACGTCCGGTGGATTTGACAGCCGCAAAATTCTTCTTCCGGACCACCAAAAATTCGATTCTTCCATTCGCGGTGTTTACACCATGCTGGACTTTCTCGTGGCCCTTGCCAAGGGCGAAAGCATTGATCCCGGAAGACACGCGGTCATTGTACACAACGGCGTGAAGGCACTGGAACTGGCCCGGAAATGCCTGGAATCGGGAGCCGAAAAGGTGACAATCATTACCCATGAACCCCTCGACCTTCTGCCAATGGAGTTCAGGGACACTAAGAGATTGAGCTCCGAGGGGATCGAAGTCAGCCCTGCCAGCATGGTTGCGGCCATGGGCGGGATATCGGATCGGCTCGTCCGGATCGCTATCGAGCCGATTAAACCTGTCAGCGAAAACCTGATCCAAAGAGAGATAAAAGATGCGGACACGCTTATCGTGTCTTCCGCAAGGCTCCCTGAACTGGTCTTTGTGCATGCAGACGGCAAACCGGAATCTCCTGCAAACGGGATCAAGTGGCAGACCATTGAGTCCTTTCACACGTTCCCCAACGGAAGGGAGAACGGTATTTTTGCTTCGTCCGAACCGGGTCGTATCAGTGATGCCTCTGCAGTGGTCAAATCCATTCTCTCCGGACGGCGGCTGGCACGGGCCGTACACCAGCATTTTACAGACGGTCTGATTACCCCGATAGAGAATCTTGTCTGCGAAGCGGATTATGTCCTGAACATAACCGAAGTGCATGACGTCAGCCCATCCGAAAGACAGCAGCCTGCATTATTGGATGTGGAAGGAGACAGCAAAACCGCGTGGATTTTCCCCAAGGAATTCCCGGGGCTGGACGAGACCGCTGCCAGGAAGGAAGCGGAAAGGTGCCTTCAGTGTGGTCTGATCTGTTACGAGAAAACGGGAGTAAAGGAATCAGAGAAAAAAGATGCCTGAAAACACTATCACTATAGACGGCCGTGAACTGACGTTTACCCCGGGAGAGACAATTCTCGAGGTTGCCAAGCAAAACGGGATTTTTATTCCCACCCTATGCCATCTTAAGGGAACCAAACCCACCGGCGCCTGCCGCGTATGTGTCGTGGAAATCGTGGGCGGCAGAGGGCTTTCTCCCGCCTGTTCCATGCCCGCTGGAGATAAAATGGTCGTCCGCACAAGCTCCCCCGTTGTATTGGAGGCGCGGAGGACGATTCTGGCCCTGCTCCTGAATTCAGGTAATCACAATTGCGCGATTGCCAGCAAGGACTCGGAGGACTGGACCGAATTCGAGCAGCAGGTTGAAAATTACGATCAGAATTCGGATCTGTGCGCGGCCCACAGCGCCTGCAAACTGCAGGCGTATGCCTACCGCTACCAGGTAGATACCGGGGGGTTGGTCAGGAGGGAAACCGAATATCCCATAGAAATGGCAAGTCCCCTGATCATGAGGGATTTTTCCCGCTGTATTCTCTGTGGCCGGTGTGTGGCCGCCTGCAATGAGATCCAGGTAAACAGGGCAATCAGTCACGGTTTTCGCGGGGCAAAAGCCAAGATAGTGGCCATGGGCAATGATTCCTTAGAGCGTTCCGAATGCGTGTTCTGCGGGGAATGCCTTCAGGCCTGCCCTGTCGGGGCCCTGGTCGAAAACAGGACCCTTTACCGGATTCGCCCCTGGGAAGCACACCACGTGCGTACTACGTGTCACTATTGCGGCGTGGGCTGTCAGTTAGACCTGCACATCAAGGATGACACTATAATGAAAGTCACGGGTGTGGAGGATGCCCTCCCCAATCTCGGCAGGCTTTGTGTCAAGGGCCGCTTTGGTTATAATTTTCTAAAAAGCCCGGAGCGATTGACACAACCAATGATACGGAAAGACGGAGATCTCAAAGAGGCATCATGGGATGAGGCCCTGGATCTGGTTGCAGCTAAGATACTGGAAACCAAGGAAAAGGAGGGCCCCGAGGCAATTGCAGGCATCTGTTCGGCCAAATCCACAAATGAGGCCCTTTACCTTATGCAAAAGCTCTTTCGAGGGGCCATAGGAACCAACAACCTTGGGTCACCATATGCGGCTAACAGTCTCAATAACCCTATCGGTGATCTTGAAAAAGCAAAAAATATTTTCCTGATCGGTTGTGACGTTACCGAAGAGAATCCCGTAGCCGGGACGTTTATCAAACGTGCTTCAAACAACGGATGCCGGTTGATCGTGGCGGATTCCCATCCAACTAAAATCGGGGAGTTTGCCACAAGTCACCTCTTGGTAAAACAAGGCTCGGAATCGGTTCTGGTAAACGGGATAATACAGGAACTCTTAGTTAGGGGCCGGGAAGGCTCTGAGGAAATCCGGAATACCGCCGCCAGTTTCCCGCTCGACAGTGTTGCCGAAACAACAGGCGTTTCCACGCGGGATGTGAAAGCGGTCGTAGATGTTCTTGATACGGACGAACCGGTGATGCTGGTCTACGGACCCCGGGTCGCCCCCTTTGCTCAGACTTTTCTGTACCTCCAGGAAGTACTCGGTAACTTAGACAGGGCATGCGGCGGGGTTAATTACTTAGGTGAACTGAACAATTCTCAGGGGGCCTGTGACATGGGCATATTGCCCGATTACCTGCCGGGTTACGCTAAAGTAGATGACAATAATGCCCGCGAGACCTTTGAAAAGGCATGGGATTGCTCATTAAACAGCGAGCCTGGTCCGGTCTTGGCCGACATGGTCAAAAACATGAGCGGCAAGAGTGATTCTGAGGAGAAACAAATTCGATTGCTCTATTGTGTGGGCGAAAATCTGGCCATTACATCACCTGCTATTCCTGATATTACGAAGGCCCTGGAATCCACCGACTTTATCATCGTCCAGGACATTTTAGCCAATGATATGCTGAAATACGCGGACGTGGTCCTTCCCGCGGCAGCCTGGGCCGAAGACGAGGGTACGTATACCAACTGTGAGCGCAGGGTCAGCCGCATGCGGAGCGCCGTTACGCCACCCGGCGAAGCAAAACCGGAGACATGGATATTCACCCAGTTGGCCAACCGTCTGGATCAAAACTGGCCGGATGCCAGCAACCGGAAGATCTGGGAAGATGAAATTGCAAAGCTGGTTCCCCAATTCCAGGGGATCACTTACGACCGCCTTGAAGAAGGAGGGCTTCGGTGGCCGGTGCCCGATTCCGGATCACCAGGCACGGCCAACTTAAATGGCGAGAGGCCTCCCCTGTGCAGGGCATCTTTTGTCCCCTTCAACTACCATCATCGCGCCATGCTCGAGCAGTGTGACGGTCTGCTGGAGTCCCTTACGGAATTGGCAGGCGGCACCCGTAAGCCGGCAACTGATAAACAAGAAATAGCCGATAAATTCATGGAGCTGTTGGAAGAGGAGGAGAAGACGGACGCAAAGACACAGATAGATGAAATCCTCGCTACTTACAGGCCTAAAATGGGTGGTCTTATCCCTGTACTTCAACAGGTTCAGGAAATCCTGGGTTTCCTGCCGGTTCCGGCTCAAAATTATATTGCCTTAGGTCTGGGGATTCCGCCCTCGGACGTTTTCGGTGTTGTTACGTTTTATTCCTTCTTCACTATGGTCCCCCGTGGCAGGCATATCATCCGGGTCTGCCTGGGCACGGCCTGTTTTGTCAAGGGTTCCGCAAAACTTCTGGATACGGTCTCACGCCACCTCAAAGTCGAGGTTGGGGAAACAACGGATGACAGGGAATACTCCTTAGATGTTGTAAGGTGCCTGGGCGCTTGCGGTCTGGCCCCGGTCATGGTTATTGACGACGTCACGCACGGGCAGGTGGACCCGAAAGAGGTCGTTAATATTGTTGAAAGCGTAAGGGGCGCGCAGGAAGAAGGTTAACAATGCTTTATTGCAAACATGCGGAGTACTCCTGCGGTTTTTAAAGGTGCGAAGGGCCATGAAATTATCCCGGATTATTGAAAAACTCCAGTTGGAAATCAGGACCGGGGCGAATCGCCTCGATGTTGATGTGACTAAAGGCTATGCCAGTGACCTTATGAGCGATGTCATGGCCAATGCGAATGAGGGCGACCTGTGGGTGACGCTGCAGATACATCAGAACATAGTGGCAGTTGCAGTTATGAGGTCCCTTGCAGCGATTATTCTGGTAAATGGCAGAGAGCCCGACGAAGAAACTATACGAAAGGCCGAGGCCGAAGAGGTTCCCATAATGATCAGTACAATGCCCACCTTTGAACTGATTGGGAATCTTTTCGAACTGGGCATATCCGGGACCTGACTTAGTTTTAGAGGCTTATGTGGGCGAAAAGGCAGCGGAAATGCTACGGGTCGTGGCGGCGGATCTGCACATCCACACCTGCCTTTCACCGTGCGGCGATCTTGACATGACACCCACAAAAATCGTCAGGCAGGCCCTTGAAAAAAATCTGGCGATGATAGCCGTTACGGATCATAACAGTGCGGAAAACATTACTGCTTTGATTGCGGCCGCCCGCGAAACCGATCTTTTTATTGTTCCCGGCATGGAAGTAACCACCTCGGAAGAGGCGCACATTGTAGCACTCTTCGACAAGGTAGAAAGTGCTCTATCCATGCAGGCACTTATTTATGACAGTCTCCAGGCCGGCGAAAACAATGAGGATGTGTTTGGCATTCAAGTCGTTGCAAATGAATTCGACGAGGTCGAAAATATCAACAAACGCCTCCTCATAGGCGCGACCGAACTCTCAGTGGCCAGGGTAGTGGAAGCGATCCATGACCGCCAGGGATTGGCCATAGCCGCTCACATAGATCGCGAGAGCTTCAGCGTGGTGGGTCAATTAGGTTTCATTCCAGAGGACCTTGCTCTGGACGCTATTGAAATTTCAAGGCATATGACCTTGAGTGATGCCCGGGCACGTTTCAAAGAGTACGAAAAATTTCCGTTTATAACCTCGTCCGACGCCCATTTTCTGGACGAAATCGCGGTAAGTCCAACCCGTTTTCAGCTCGCCCGGCCCGATATGGCAGAGTTAAGGATGGCATTGGCGGGCCGGGAAGGCCGCAGAGTGTTGGGGATTGACGATTGACTATTGAAGATTTACCCCAGCTAATGCAATTATGTTTTTAATAGGAGCAAAGATCTTCTGTCAAACAACAATCTTCAATCGAAAATATTCAATCAATGGAAGATCTTTCCCTTCACATACTGGACGTCGTTGAAAATTCTACAAAAGCGGGGGCGAACCTGGTCCAAATAAATATTAAGGAAGATACAAATAGGGATCTGCTTCAAATAATTATTCGAGACAACGGACGGGGCATGGACCCGAAAATGGTTAAAAGGGTAACCGATCCATTCATAACCAC
>DAOUXC010000153.1 GCA_030666795.1 Desulfobacteraceae bacterium | reverse complement strand
CGAACAGGCCGGCACCGGGGAAGAGTGTATGTCCATCCTTGAAAAAGGGCATGTTGATGTGGTGGTGTTAGACGTTAAGATGCCCGGCATGAATGGTATTGAAGTCCTCCGTCATATAAAAGAGAAATATCTCGCCACAGGGGTCATCCTGCTTACCGGGCATGCTTCGGTCCAGGATGGTACAGAAGGCATTAAGTCAGGCGCATTTGATTATCTAACCAAGCCTTTGGAATTTGAAGATCTTGTATGCAAGATAGAAAAGGCCCACGCAAGGGCCAGGCAAGAGGCAGAAAAACGCGATGAGGCTGAATCAAGGTACCAGGCGCTCCTCCAGAGTGTCACCGATTATGTGATAGCCATTAACAATAACTGTCAGATCCTTATGGCCAATAATCTTTTCAGAAATGAATTTGGAATGTATCAAGACGGTTTTTGCTACAGGGCCTGGAAAAAAAGGGATAAAAAATGTGAAGACTGTCTGGTTGAAAAGTCCTTTCAGGACGGCAAGTCACGCACGAGCGAAGAGGCTGTCGTGATGAAGGATGGCAGGATTGCCCAGATGTTAGTTAAGTCGACTCCGGTTATGAACGAGAGTGGAAAAATCGCTTATGTCCTGGCAACGGCCACTGACATCACAGTCAAAACGCGTCTTACGGAAGAACTGAACAAGGTGTCAGGGAACCTGGAAGGGATACTGAATGAGCGCCTGAGAGAATTGGAAAAATCGGAAGAGAGATATCGAACCATATTTGAGCGCTCCCTGGATGCTATCATTCATACGGACCCCAAGGGCAGGATTATAGAGATAAACCGTGCAGGGCTGCGTATCCTGGGGTATATGACGGGAGATGATCTCTTTTCCTTTGGTACGGCCATGGATCTCTTTGAAAACCAAGAGGATCTTTACCTGTTTCAGAAGATTATTTTTCGTGAGGGCTTTGTAACGGAGTTTGAAACACGTCTGAAGGGTAAAAAGGAGCGATCATTTGATGCAGTGATTACATCCAGCGTGATTTTCGATATAATTGGTCAGGTTACAGGCTATGTGATGCTCATAAGGGATGTCACGGAAAGAAAAAGCGCCCAGGAGCAGATCAAGAGGCAAAATGTAAGGCTCGCCACCTTAAATGCCATCTCCCTGACCGTCAGCAGCAGTCTGGATCTAAAAGAGGTCCTGAACAGTACCATTGATGAGATGCTTAAGATCCCCGGGCCTGACTGTGTACGCATCTATCTTCTGGACGATAAGAAAGAGATCCTTAATCTGGCTGCCGACAGGGGTTTTTCACCCGGATTCATTGAAAAGACCCATATGAGATCCCGACGGGTGGGAGACGGTCTTCTTGGAAAAACCGTTCTCACACGCGAAACAGCGGTTGTAGACAACTTCCAGCGGTCTGAAGAACCGTATGTGGACTCCATTGCCGAAGAAGGAATCCAGTCCACCGTCTATGTACCCCTTGTCTTGGAAAGGGAGCCGGTGGGAGTCATGTGTGTGTGCAGTCGTTCCGAATTGAAGTTTTCAAAGGGTGATGTGGATTTTTTCACTGCTGTCGGAAACCAGATAGGAATGGCCGTGAATAATGCCGTGCTATATGAGGGGACTAATAGGGCCTTACAGGAACTCAAGGAGGTACAGGAACAGGTCATCAGGTCGGAAAAGCTTGCATCATTAGGTAAACTGTCAGCCACCATTGCCCACGAGATAAATAACCCTCTTTCTGCAGTCCTGACCTATATCCGACTCCTGGTGAAACTCAAGGATCGGGATCTTCTGGCTCCAAAAAGGATGGAAGACATCTCCCGATACCTGAGCACCATGGAATCGGAGACAGCCAGGTGTGGAGAAATCGTAAAAAATCTCCTGGCCTTCTCCCGCCAGTCCAAAATGACCATTGAGGAGAACAATATCGAAGACATCATAGGCAAAACTCTCATTCTTGTCTCCCATGATCTGGAAATGAAAGAGATCCGACTGGTGAAAAAGATTGAAGCGGGTTTACCCAAAGTCAAATGTGATTTCAAGCAGATCCAGCAGACCCTTCTGAATCTCATGAGCAACGCTTCAGAGGCCATGACAAAAGGGGGCATCCTGACCTTGAAGGCAAGTTGCCCTCAGGATGATGGGTTTTTGGAGGTTGTGATTTCCGATAGCGGGTGCGGCATACCCGAAAAAGACCTGAAAAACATTTTTGAACCGTTCTTTACTACAAAAGAAGAGGGCAAGGGCGTGGGTCTCGGCTTATCGGTTGTCTACGGGATTATCACAAGGCACAATGGTTCAATAGAGGTGGAAAGTGAGCCCGGAAAGGGAAGTTCGTTCAAGGTCCGTCTTCCGATCGCACGATAGTTCTGGTTTATGAAAGCGTCAATGAAAGACTTACGTCGGTAAAACTGTGCGGGGCCCAGGGCGTCGGTTCACCCGGATGTGGCCGAGGACAGTCCCGCCCCGGGCGAAAGCGGATTTTGCCGGCACGCTGTGCAATGTCAGTATAAAATTTGGAGGGAATAACCAATGACCAAGAAACCCCGTATCCTCGTCGTTGATGACGAAGCGGCCATGCGGGAATCCCTTAAGGACTGGCTCATGGAGGATGGGTATGAGGTCGGTCTGGCAGCAGGCGGGGAGGAGGCCATTGCCATGGCTCGGGAAAAGGGCTTTGAAGTGGTTCTGCTGGATCTCAAAATGCCGGGGATGAATGGGCTTGAGACCCTTAAGAAGCTAAAAGAGGTGAGACCGGATGCCGAAATCCTTATGATGACGGCCTATGCCACTGTGGATACCGCTGTCCAGGCAATGAAAGAGGGGGCCTTTGATTATCTGGTGAAGCCCTTTGATCCTGATGAAGTAGAACTGCTGATCCAGAAGATAGTGGCGCACAGGGATCTGGTCTTAGAGAATATCCTGTTACGAAAAAAACTGGAAGAAACATATCAGTTTGATGAAATCATAGGGAAAAGCGACGTCATGCAGGAGGTGTTTGAACTCATTACCCGCGTGGCCCCCACCGATTCTACTGTGCTTATCACCGGGGAGAGCGGTACGGGGAAGGAATTGATCGCCCGGGCAATCCACGGAAACAGCAACCGCTGCTATATGCCTTTTATAGCCGTCAGTTGCGGCGCACTGCCGGATTCCCTGTTGGAGAGTGAGCTTTTCGGTTATGAAAAAGGGGCTTTCACAGGCGCCGAACACACAAAGAAAGGCCGTTTTGAGATGGCCCACAAAGGCACCCTTTTTTTGGATGAGATCGGCGACATAAGTTTGAAAACACAGGTAGATCTATTGAGGGTGCTGCAACAAAAGGAAGTGCAACGTTTAGGCGGTGAGGACGTGGTAGAGGTGGATGTCCGTATAATCGCGGCCACCAATCGTGACCTGAGCAGGGCTATTCGGGAAAATCGATTTCGTGAAGATCTCTATTATCGCCTGAACGTCATAGCCGTTAAAATCCCCCCTCTAAGGGAACGAAAGGAGGACATCCCTCTCTTGGCGGATGCATTTGTCCGGAAATATTGTCTGGAAATGAATAAAGAAGATAGGAAAATAGGGCGTTCCGCTCTCAAACTGCTCATGGATTATGACTGGCCCGGAAACGTGCGTGAGTTGGAAAACATTATTGAAAGGGCCTTAGTGATCGGTCAGGCCGATGAGATCTCGCCGGATGACCTGCCTTTTTCGCGTAAGGAGCTGGGACCTGAGGCCTTTCCCAAGTCATTAAAGATGATGGAAAAAATACACATTCAAAGAATCCTGGGAACAACCGGTTGGAACATCACCCGGGCGGCCCGGGACCTGGGTATCGACCGGCAGACCCTTTACAATAAGATAGAGAGATATGAAATAAGAAGGGGAGATTCTTAAATCGCTTTGTCCGGATGCGTTATCATCTGCCCAGTCGGTTTTGTGGAGGAGGACATTCTTGACCGTATCGCGGAGCATATCGAGGAACGGTGCGGTATTGGGTGCAGGGTTTCTCAAAAAATGGATAAACCCGCATATGCCTATGATGAACGGAGATGCCAGTACAATTCAAAATTAATCTTAAAGCATCTGATAAAGAGTTCTCCTCAAGGTAACCTGGGCTTTATGGGCGTGACCCATGTGGACCTGTTCGTGCCAATCCTTAAGTATGTTTTTGGATTGGCCGAGATGGAAGGACAATGCTCTATCATCTCGACACACCGGCTTCAGCCCCAGTTTTATGATCAACCGCCTGACCGGGATCTCCTGTTGGCGCGAGCAAAAAAGACCGCGCTACATGAACTGGGCCATTGCCTTGGTCTGACCCATTGCAGAAACCGCCACTGTGTCATGTACTCTTCGACAAAAATCGAGGATACGGATTCTAAACAAGCGGATTTCTGCCCGACCTGTTCCGAACTTTTCAAATGGCAGCTTGATAAATGTCACCGGTCCTCCAAGCGTAAATCATGACTGTTGGATAAACAAACTGAAGATAATTGAAAAACACAAACAACAAAATCTAAATAACAAACAAATCACAATTACCAAAATTCAAAATTCCAAACAGTTGGTTTTAGATTTTGCGGATAAGTCCAGGTGTTGTGGGTCTTCAATTTGACACATCGAAATATAACGGTTTTTGTGGTTTCCAAATTAAATCCATTAGACCTTGATTTTCAATGGGATACACGTAGTTATAATAAACCATAACATGTTGATCTATGCGAGATCCTATTTGAGGCTTGGTATTTGAGATTTGGAATTTACTTGTAATTTGGTGCTTAAGATTTGGGATTTTTATGTCTGAAAACCAAAACCAAGATTCAAATTGAGACATTATCAACAGCCGTGAATTACACCTCGTTCTCTCCAACCTTGATTGCCTAATTTTTAGGCACCATGTCTTTTTTCTCGACAGTCTCTAAATAAGTTAAATAATCAGGAGCTTATGGAATATTTTGTTCTTTCATGAATTACTTTTGCCGAAATATTCGGCATACGGACAAAGCTCTTCAAAAAGCTGTCAAAGAGTTTTTTCACCTGTTTTATCTATTAAAATCAACAAGTTCTAAGAGAAGTTTTAATCTTTGATCCCGATTGGCATGCCCCTTGCTTAATAATTAAGACAAAGACATCAATAACGACTTCAACATCGCAATTTTATAGGAGGGAAAAATGGAAACCAGGACAAAAAAGGAATCGATGAAGATTGTGCCGCCGGGAAAGAAGAAATGCGTATGGATGGAGGCGGGGGGAGTCTCTTATAAACTTTGTGATAACAACTATGATTGCTCCACCTGCGTCTATGATCAGGGCATGCAGCTCAAGGTCGCGAGGCAAAAGGAAGCCGCGAAACTGGCAACCGTTGAGGCATCAACTGATAGATTTACAGAGACATGGGTAGACAAGATGATGCAGCTTCCCGCTTCCCAGCGCAAGTGCCGTTATATGATCACCGGTGAGATAGGCCGCAAGATATGCCCCAACTCCTATGAGTGCGGCAACTGCTCTTTTGATCAGATGATGCAGGAACGCCTGCTGGCAGAGACACTTCCCGTGCACTCGCAAATCCAGGTGGCAGGTTATAAACTGGCTGAGGACACTTATTACCACGAAGGTCATACCTGGGCCAAAACCGAATACGGGGGCCGAGTCAGGGTGGGCTTGGACGATTTTGCCCAAAAACTCCTGGGAAAGCTCAGTAAGATTGAGATCCCGAATATTGGTCATGAAGTGAAGCAAAGTGAGGCGGGGTTTCAAGTGAGACGCAATGGTGATACTTTTCAGGTACTTTCCCCGATTAACGGCATTGTGACCCATATCAATGACCAGCTTTCAGATAACCCTGACATCGTCAATGAATCTCCCTATGAAAAGGGGTGGTTATTTATTGTTGAGCCCACCAAATTGCGCAAAAATCTGAAATCGCTCCATTACGGCGAAGAGGCTCATAAATATATGTCTGAAGAGAAGGAGAGGCTTTTTAGCATGGCAAATGATGATTTGAAGATTGCCGCTGACGGCGGGGCCTCGGTGGAAGACGTCTTTGGAGAGCTTGAAGGGGAAGACCGTGCCAAATTTGTAAAGGCTTTTCTAAGGACCTGATATAAGGTAATCTATCACTAGGAGTCTGTAGGAATACTGGAACTTTAGGGGCTGTTGGAAAATGCGCAGATGAAAAAGAGAGCGGCAAAAGGCTCATGGCACAGGGCTCAAGGAAAAGCAAGTGCGAAAGCTAATGTAATCACAGTCTCTTAGAACCCGGAAAAAAAGAGCCCCGGCCTTACGGACGGGGCTCTTCTATATTTGATGTCGTTATTTAACGAACCGTGCTACCACTCCTGGTCTTCCAGGTCAATGTCGTCCCTTTCATACTGGGCATCCCTCAGTTCATTGGCCTTTTTGATCTCTTCCTCGGTCCAGGGCTCGACAACAAGAGAATCACACACTAATTCCCACAGGTATTTGGTTTCAATGTCCATACCAAATTCCTTGGTCAGGGATTTCATGATCTGGTCACGGCAGTTATGACAGGGAGCGATGACCATTTTGGCCCCCGTGTCCATGATCTGCTTTGCCTTGACGCGACCATAATAGATTCTTTCCGCCTCATAGGGCATGGCCCATGCGCCGCCACCGGCACCACAACAGAAGTTGTTCGCCCTGTTCGGGTGCATCTCCACAAAGTTTTCACAGCACTGCTGGGTGACCCATCTGGGTTCTTCGTAAAATGCATGTCCAAATGCCTTGTCACTCTTTCGTCCATAATTGCATGGATCATGGATAGTGGTGAGTTCTTCATGGATCGATTTGTCTACTTTGATCCTACCCGTTTCAATGTATTCCTTTAAAAGATCATGGACTGAAATCACATCATATTTTTCAAATACTTCCGGAAACCATGTTTGCAGACTAAGCCTAGTCGCATAGTATGCGTGGCCTCATTCGGGTAACAGGAGTCTCTTGCACTCCAATTCCTCCATATGCTTTACAATCCGGCCCGTAATCTCTCTCATGGATTCGTCATCACCTGAAAAAAGGCCCCAGTTGACCCCTTCCCACTCTGTCGATGTTGTGGTCCAGTCTTCCCTGGCAGCATAAAAGATTTTCCACCAGAACTTCATGTCGTCCGGCTCGCCAAAGGGCTCCTTGGAATTTACGGTCACCATAATATTGGCGCCCTTCTTGTCCACCGGCGCATAAAATCCGGGAAAACCCTCGTCCTCATCCATTTCCTTGGAAAGATCGGCTAAAAGGAAAAGAAAATCATCTTTGGGGATTCCAAGATTGTTACCCCTTTCCAGACACATGGCCACACCCTTATGGATCGGGCCAGGCACCTTGTCCCTCTCGCGCAACGTTCTCGCCCTGCGCATCATTTTCAGGATTTCCACACCCTGGGGACAGGCATACTCGCAACGGCCGCACAGTGTGCATATCCAGGGAAAGCGTGAATCGATCAATTCCTGGTCCAGACCGAGTGCGGCCATACGCACTGCCTTTCTGGGGTCCATGCCGTCTACACCTGATACAGGGCAACCGCCCGCACAGGTCCCGCACGTGAAGCAGACATCGGCCCACTCCGGAGCAACCCTCAGTTTGCTCTCTGTTCTGTTAATGGTTATCGGCTCCATCAATCAACCTCCTCTTTGTACCTTTGATATCATTTTTGACATTTGAAGTGAATTCAAATGGTTTCACTCCTACTCCAAGCCGGGGCTTAACCACCCTCGGCCGATTGATGGATTTTTTTCGATCCCATCAATTTTGGCCTGAGATTTTGTGAAATATTTCTTAACCTGTTTAAAATTGAAAGTCAATCAGTAAAATTAAATTGTTCTTTCTGCGGGGTTCATTGCTGAAACAGCCTACCGAAAACCTGCGTAAACAAGACAATCAACACTTGCATTTAATATTCGGCGGGCATGTTTTTGAGCTGTGCCAGGGAAAAGACGGGACCGTCCTTGCACACGTACTTATCCCCGATATTGCACCTGCCGCAGATACCGATACCGCATTTCATACGCATCTCCAGGGACAGGATGATCCTCTCCGGGGGGAAACCTAATTTTTCCAGGACCGGCTGGGTAAACTTGATCATGATGGG
>DAOUXC010000001.1 GCA_030666795.1 Desulfobacteraceae bacterium | reverse complement strand
GAATGTTTTTCAGGAAAGGTCCCCACCGTACATGAGAGGTTGCTGTCTTTCCCGAAATAGTCATCGATACGTTCCAGGCAGAACTCGAAATCCCTGGTTCTTTCCCGGATCTCTTCAAGGGGGAAATCTCCTGAGACCTCGATTTCGCCTATATCCATGGGGCCAAAACCCCTTTCTGACGCAAACCGGAGGTGAATCAGATCATTGGGATCCACATTGACCATGTGACAGCCGACCGTATCCACGGCACAGGAATTCGTCCCCATAACGATGGCGCCCATGTGAAAGGGGGTCGGTGTCAGCATCATCTTCTGGCCGGCGGTAATCGCGTCTATTGCGATAAATTTGGGCTGGATAACCTCCTGAAGGTCCGCGATCTTGTGCTCTAAGAAAAGGTTATGGTCCACTAACCTGTGTCTGTCATCCTGTATCCCGATGAAATTTTTGAGGCTGAGGGTCAGCCTGCACCAGGGGTGGGCCTTGAATTTGGGAAGGTTGATGAGAAAGTCGCATTGCGCAATCGGCTTTGGAACAAAGACCGTGTCCCTGAGTCTCCCCTCTCTTTTCAATGTGATTGGGACCTGCTTGTCCTCATCAAAGTAATAGGTCTTTATCCTGTGTTTCTTTATGACTGCCGGGTAACCGGCATTCCTGCAATTGTACCGTGTAGGAATAGTGATACCCGATCTCTCACCCATGGCAATTTCCTCGACTCCCTCGGCCCGGGCCTTTGTGGCGGATATCGCCCCATCCAAGAACTCTTTACGTGTAAAGGCATGGGGAAAAATTTCGGGGTGGGCAATAACCACGTTGGGCTTGAGGAGAATCCTTCCCGTGGGCCGGACATCCAGCTCTTCCATACCCTCTTTGATGATACCGGCAATCTTATCCGGATCGTATTCCTCGCATCGCATGATCAGGACTTTGTGTTTATCATCCATTTTCCCCTCCCCGGATCAACCTATAGGTGATGAACTCCTTAACTTCAGTTCACTTTAGCGCACTTCAAGATTTAGACATCTTTTAGCATCCTTTCTTGTTTTACCTGGCTCAAGTTACGAAAGCAGCCTATTCCCCCATATTTATTATCATTTTACAGGATGATATCCCATATCCTGACAATGGTCAAATAGTTAGGAGGTGGGGTACTTTATTGTTGGAATGTCAATTTCGTTTGACCCTCTTTGATTTTTTCAATTATAATCTTTTCAATTTAAATCATTTTTCCTCCATCATTTAAACCCTATCAAATATCATCCTCTTAGGGAGAAGGTGTTCCACAATAAATTCTCTTGAATTAAACAATTTGAAGGGTGGGTATGAACACAAAGGCTTTCAAAAATCCGGGAATATTAATAGCCGCGACCATGATCCTGATGTTGTTTTGCTCAGGTTGCGGGATTGCCTACATATGCCATGTGGCAGCGGGTCAGTTTCGATTGGTCAATGACTCCATTCCGGTTGAAGATGCATTGAAAAAGGATTCTTTAGGGTACGAACAGAAGGAGCGTCTTCGACTGGTAGCCGGCATAAAGGAATTCGGGGAAAAGGAATTAGGGTTAAAAAAGACGGAGAACTATAAAACCGTGTACCTGGAATCAAATAAACGGCCTATCTATGTTGTCTCTGCCTCTCCCAAGGATCGCCTGGCGCGCATAACCTGGTGGTTCCCGGTTGTTGGAGACATGCCGTATCTGGGCTTTTTTGATCTTGAAAAGGCAAAAGCGGAAAAAGAGAATCTCATAAAAAAGGATCTGGATGTGATTCTGGGTATGGCCGAGGCCTACAGCACATTAGGCTGGTTCAAGGACCCGGTGACCCTGAATTTAGTCGAAGGTTCCACTGTGGATCTTGTGGAGACCATCCTGCACGAGATGACGCACACCACCCTGTATGTAAAAGGGCAGGGCGAATTCAACGAGGGGCTGGCCGTCCTCGTGGGCAAGGTGGGGGCGTTCCTTTTTTTAGATCAAACATTAGGATCATCCCATCCTTTTACCGTGGAGGCAAAAAAATCTATCGAGGATGAACGCATATTCTGCTCTTCCCTTCGTCCCTTGCTTAACAGGCTGGAACATCTTTACGACTCCCAAATCAGCTACCAGGAAAAATTAGCCGGAAGGGAAAAGATCTTTGCAGCTTTCCTTGAGGATTACATGGATGTCAAGGCCAGGTTTAAGACGAATCGTTTCAAACGTTTCGGCAGCAAGGGAATGAACAATGCCTATCTCATGTCCGTTGGGCTCTACCACCGTAATTTTCATCTTTTTGAGGCTGTATTAAAGAAAAAGGGAAAATCAATCAGAGATACCTTGGCATTTTTTAAGGGCCTCAGTGAGGAAGGGGATGATATCCTTGGGAGTGCGAGGAAATGGTTAAACGCTGGCAACTGTTCACGGGATGGCAGGGTCTTGAGGTCTTTTCTTCGATTCCGAGTCTCCCGGCCTGGTCATTTCAAGGAGTTACGGGTGTGTGATGCCTACCCCCTCCCTGTTCTCCCCGCTTCTAAAGAAGCGGGAAGCCAGGGGGTCCCCCATCCGTAACTCCATGAAATGACGGCGGCCTACCGGCAGTCACTCAGAAAAGACCTCAAGACCCTTTCCGACATCCAAAATTTTGGTCCTCGGTCAGAATGTGCAATATTGATGGAATCGTAAAGAGTCCATCGACAGGCCGAGGGCGGTTAAGCCCCGGCCTGGGGTAGGGGTGGAACCATTTGAATTCACTTCAAATGGCGGGGGAGGGGTAGCCCTCCCCCGCCGAGTAAAAAGATCCGGAGCGACTTTTTATGAGGTTGTCAATATGAGAGTGGCTGACTTTTTGACGAATTCACGAGACATTAACTGATGAAAATTAAAAGGAAGATCCTCCTCACTTTTTTTATTATTGTCCTGCTTTTTATTGCCTCTCTTTGCGGTATTGGCCTTTATTTTTATCACCATCCTGCTGCTGTAAAGGAATTCATCGAAAAATCGATTGCCCGCACCACACATACTTCATTTAAAATCGAGAAACTGTCCTATTCCATCAAACCCTTGAGGATAAGGGCAGAGGGGATCATGTTCGAGCCGGGCGAGGATCATCGCGGTTTCCATCTTGAGATTCCCGAACTCACAGCGGATATGACCCTGGAGGGGACGTTCGGAAGCAAAAGCCTCATCTTTAAAAAACTCAAGATTGACGGGTTTTCCTGCCGTGTCTCTCATGACATGGTCCTGCCGAAAATTGAGAGCAAGACAACCCCACCCACATCACTTGTTAGTGTTGTAAAAAGGCTTGCAGCCTTTTTCCTGTTCAGGGACATCCGGTTTCAAGCCGCGCAAATTTCAAATGGCCATATGGTAGCCCAAACCGACAAACAGGCCGTTCGGCTCAGCGGAATCCATGCTCATCTGAATGAGGATCACCTTGTAGAGATTTCATGCGAGGCTCAGTTTCTATGGCCTTCCCGGGAAATACGGTTCACAGCTCCTCATCTTCTTATCACCACGGACCGTGCCATATCTCTTGTGGATCCGGAAATGCGTTGTCACCTGACGGGAAAAGAAGCAGTTTTTCAAAGCCCCGATGCCAACGTAAAAAGCATGGGAATAATGGCAAAAGCTATCTTCAACCGTACCCAAAAAAGCCTGGCCATTGATCTTGCGGGCATCCATTTTAAGGACATGTCCCTGAAGAATCCTGATGCGAGTATAAGAAAAATTGAGGCAAAGGCAAAACTCATTTACAACCACAACCTTAAGATAGTGACCTTTGAGCCCTTGCACGTTTTATTTAGTGGGGCAGTCCTTAAACAGGCATCTGAAACAGAGATATCACCTTTAAATCTGAATCTCAAAACACAAGGGTATTTTGATGTAGGGAAAACCGAATTAGACGTTGCCCATTTTCATCTGACCGTTTCCGATGTCGCCGGATTCAAGGGCAAAATAAATGCGGGCCTTGGAACTGAAACCTTTTTCAGGCTTGAACTCTCAGATGGCCATGTCTTGCCCGAAAAAGCGCTGCCCTTCGTTCCTTCCGAACTCAAGTCGCAAATTAAGCCCGTCACTTTATCAGGACCCGTCCTTTTGCACGGCATAATAAAGGGAATGAAGCAAGAAAAGGCATGGGACCTGGATTGTGATCTTCAGGCACGGGTCAAGGAAAACCGGTTTTCCTATGCGGCTGAAGAGATGAAGATGAGTAGCTATATAACCGGGGACATTCGGGCTCAAGGGGTATTCCCGGACATAAAGATTGCCGTTAAAATGAATAGTGATAAAAGCGTTTTGTCGGGCAAAGGGGTGGTTCTGAAACCCTCTACAGTGGGTCTGTCGTTTTCCGGTAAATATCCGGTTTTTGAGATAGAGGAGTTAAAAGCGAATATTCCCCAGGCAAGAATGCGGACAGGGGAAAAGGATATCCTGATTGATGATATCGGGATAAATATCACAAAAGGGACGCTTGACGCGAAAAAGAGATCGCTCCATCTCCCCGAGGTCCGTCTGGAATCCTCCCTGTTGAAAAATCTTTTGTTGGCCTTGAGGGTTGAAGGGGAAAGGCTCTCTGTCGCCATCAAGGGAAAACAAACCCATATCATGGAATCGGCCCGTGCCCTGAACATGATCCCTGATGGCTGGCAAATCAGCGGGATCGATTCCATTCAGATAAGGGCCAGTCAAAAACAAAAGAAGACCTGGTCGTTTATATCTGAAATAGGGCTTCAAGAGGTTGGCTTTGAAAACCGGGACTCAAGCTGTGCGGGAGAAAAAATCTCTCTGAATGCACAGATTGCCGGTGAGATTGACCTGAAGAAGACTTTTCTAACTGCCAAGGCCTCCCTTGAGGTCAACGGGGGCGAGGCCCTGTATGATCGTTTTTATCTGGACCTGAACAGCAATCGGTTTTTTTGTTCCTGTGATGCGGCATATGATCTGTCTAAGAAATTCCTGCAATTATCCGGTCTGAATCTCGGAATAAAAGATATCCTGGCGCTTAATATGCATGGGAACATTTTTCATGGACCCGGAGATCAACGAATCGATCTTTCGGTTAATATCCCTGAGACGTCCCTGAAACCGGTTTTTGACCTTTTTGTGCTGGAACCTTTTCAGACGGAAAAACCTGTTCTTACCGCCCTTGAGATAAAAGGCGACATTTCCGCGGACCTGAAACTGACAGGCATTGGAAAGGATTTGATGGCCATGGGGCACTTTCTGTGGCATGACGGGGAGCTTTCATTAACTGAAAATGACTTCTCTTTCCAGGGCATTGAGCTTGATCTGCCTGTCTGGTACCGGACACAAAAGGGTGGAAAGGTGACGGAGACCACGAAAGGGAGTTTATCCGTCCGGTCCATGAACCTTCCCATGCTTCCCGAACAACCCCTGACCCTGAAATTGAATGCCGGACCCAACTCCTTATCAATCAAATCCCCAACCATAATAAAGATTCCCGGGGGGAGAGCCAGGATCGGCCCCCTGGCAAGCAAAAATATCTTCGGTACGCAACCATCAATCAATACCAGCCTGACAATGAATGCAGTTGAGATTCAACCCCTTCTGTCCGGGATCTGGCAACAACCCGTAACGGGAACAATAAATGGAAAACTGGATCCCATTCACGTTGAAGGGGGTACCTTGACTACCCAAGGAAACATAAAGGCCGGAGTTTTTGATGGGGAGATCATCCTTTCTGATTTTGGCGCATCAGGGATGTTTACTTCCACCCCTATTTTTAGAATGAGCGCCCGGATGAACGCCCTGCGTTTGGCTGGAATGACCGGAGGAACCTCCTTCGGGAAGATTGAAGGTGTCCTCGATGGGTATGTCAGGAATTTAGAGGTGGCCTACGGCCAACCGCAGAAATTTGATCTACTTCTGGAGACAGTCAAGACTAAAGGCATTTCCCAAAAGATAAGCGTAAAAGCAGTGGATAATATCGCCCGGATTGGAGGGGGTCAGAGCCCTTTCATGGGTATTGCAGGTGGTTTTGCCACGTTTTTTAAGGAGTTTCCTTACAAAAAAATCGGTGTGCGTGCATCTCTGGAGAATGATGTTTTCAGGGTCAACGGCACTATCAGGGAAGGGGGCAAAGAATACATAATAAAAAGGGGTAGCTTTTCAGGCGTAAATATTGTAAATCAGAACCCTGATAATCGCGCCAGTTTCAAGGATATGGTAAAGAGGATTAAACGTGTTACTGCTACAAGCGGGGGGCCGGTGATAAAATAGTTAGTTTCCATCCAGAAATGGTCCTTTTCCGCAATCTCGGTGTCAATCTGCGGAATTAATTATGCGGTGTACCTGCGGGCCGGTGATAAAATAAAAATATTTATCTGAGAGAATCCGCGGAAATCTGTGTCCCAAATAATTTTTTCAGGGGGTTAAAATGAAATTTCATCGAAGAACTTTATGGATTCCTACCCTTTTTTGCACATTGCTGATATTTGCCTGTGTCACCATTAATATCTATTTCCCTGCGGAAAAGGTGGAATCCGTTGCCGGGGAGATTGTCAAAGACATCAGGGGCCAGGAGGGAGGTGCAGAAGACAAATCCTTGAAAAACCAAAAGGATTCGCTCTTTAGACAAACTATTCTGGCCTTTTTCTGCACTGTTGCCCATGCAGAAGACGCGGTCACGGTTTCCAATCCCACCATACGGGCCTTAAAGCAGAAGATGAAAGCCCGGTTCGGCCAATTGAAGCCATTTTACGGGAAAGGCATGCTTAAAGAGGGGGGAAACGGGTATTTGTCCATAGGGAGCACCAAAGGATTGGGACTTAAAGACAAAAGGAACCTGAAAGCCCTTGTTGACGCAGAAAACAGGGACCGAAAAAGTCTGTACGCCGAGGTCGCCAAGGCTATGAAAATCGACCCCAGCCAGACAGGCAAAATCGCAGGTATCTTTGCAAAGGAATGGCAGAAGTCGGTAAAATGATGGTACCGTCAAAGGCCTAATCAGAGTGGCCTCTTTTTAGTGGGCAGGGATAAACCCTGCCCAATCCCTTTTTGCTCCTGCCTCGCTTCTGCTTTTTATAAAAAACGGAATGCGTCATTCCCAAGTCCACGTACGAATCGATCCTGTCCCGAACCTTGTAAAAAAAGTCAATAAACGGATACGTCTTTGAGCTCATAACAAAATGGCGGGATTTAACGCCATTTAAGTTCTCCACGGGACGAACTTCAAGAACAGCCTCTCCAGCCGGTATAAATCCCCATTTGGCCTGAAGGGTAAGCTTTTCACCGGCATGAAAAGGAAATGTGTCCTCTGCCGCACAGTATCGTTCGGTGAAGCCGATACCTCCTATAAATGCAATGGCAATTAATATAAAAACCGGACGCATTTTCAAACTCCAATGCAGGAAAATAGCCATTCCTTAAAAGACTCCTATTAGGATTCAAATTGTTGCGGCAAAGAAAAGCATTCCAAATATCATCACCATGAGGGAGGCGACTATGTCAATGACCTGTTCAATCTTCTCGGCCATTTTACGCCGGTGTTCCATCAGACCCAATGCAAGGTTTTTGCCCCCAATGACGACAATTCCCACCGCCGAGATAGTCATGCCCATTCCCAGTGTGACAGAAAAGGCCAGAACAAGACCCAGACCCATAACATTCAAAGACAGGCAGAAAAGCATCACAAGGACGATTCCGGGACAGGGAACCATACCCACGGCAAAGGCCACTGCCATTGGACGCGTTAATTTTTCCTCGGAGCGCCCACTATTGCTCGATCCCTTGTTTCCGGTTTGCCTGCGCCATGAAACCAGGCTCTTAGTTAGCAGGACTGTCCCAAGTAATACTATAAGGCTGTAACTAATAAGCTGGGTGGTGCGGGCCATGCTCTCAAGAGATCCCGTAATACTCTTCTGAAGCGCGAAATGTACGATAAGCACCAATCCTACGCCGGACAAACCATGAAAAAGGGCTATCAGGTTGCCTAAGAAAATGCCCATGCCCGGCTTACTGGACCTCGAAAGGAGGAAGGAAGCGGCCACTGCCTTGCCGTGACCCGGCCCTGCCGCGTGCAAAACCCCGTAAGCAAAGGAGATCATAATCAAGACGAGCAGGGGTCGAAAACTTCCCGTCTCCTTTGCCTGCCGCGTCAGTGCGGCCATCTTTTCCTTGAGCTGCTGCTGCCAGAAAGCTATCCTCGCCAGAAATGGATTTGGCAAACCGGGTGCCGATGAAACCTGCCGTTGGTCGTGCTTTGAAGTAAAGGGATTCTGGGCTTTTGCCGGAAACGCATGCCAGAACAAGGGAAGTAATAGCAGGCTGAGTATTATTACCTTAAAGAGTTTTCCGGCGGAACCGGATAATGATCTCTTCGGGATAGACCTGTCCATAATAATAGGCATCTTTTTTGTTTTTTGCGATTCGGTGATGCAATTCATAAGGTGACGCGTTCCTGAAATCCACAGGATTCTTTGTCAAAAAAACATTACTGTAAAAGCTGATGTCATATATTGAAATCCTGACTTCCTTGAATGATGAAGCGGCCCGAACGTGGCAGGGAACGAAAAATCGATAGACAAGGATATTATCTTTTATCTCGGCAGAAAAATTTTTAACAAATTTTACTTTAAACGCTTTTTTGTTAATCTTAATATGTGTAAAATATTCAAAATTTTTTAGATTGGAAAAGGCGCCATTCTTTATAGACCGTATTTCAGAGAGTTCAAATCGCCCGTTTTTGTTTTTGTCAAAATCATGTATGATCATATTACTGAACATGTCATCAAAAACCCAGTTCACTTCAAAACCTGCCAGGCCCTTTTCATCAAAATCTATTTTTATGGAGTTGTAGATAAAGACATGCGGATGCCCGTAGGCCTCAGGCAGTGCAGATGCGAGAAAGAGAAGTGACAGGATAAGGGGTCGAACTTTCATTTTCCCGAGATTTATAGCCTCCTAATTTCAAGAAAGTTTCGTAACGGCCCGGGACACGTGCAAAGACCTTCGAGTATGAACTTTGCTGTCCATGGCCCTCTTATTCACATTAGGCAATAACTCTCAGAAAATAAAGATTAAACTGCCTCTACATGATTAAAAAAATATGTGAACTCAGGATAATCCGTGGATTAATGATCACAACAGGCGGGAAGGTCCCGGAAGCAAATACTGTGCACTTTCAGTCTCCAACACAGGAAAATAGCCAGTCCCGTAAAGACTCTCGTTTGAAAAATACAGTCGATTTCTGTCGCGCCCTTACCGACCGACCACTATCCCCTGTCCCTCGACCTGATGAGGTGCCCTGCCCGCGCAGATGAGGCAGAAACCCGCATGCTCCCCTTCCGACACAATTTTGGTGGCCATGGCCTGCTCTTGGCAGCAGGGGCAGACAATCGGGATAGGGGGGAGCCTCACGACTCCCCTCCTCCCACACCACCGGGCATACGGATCACGTACCACGGCGGTTCGGTTGACTAAGTCGGTTTAACAAACAGTCTTGGCAATCCTAGACGTGCAAAATACTTTGCCGGTAGAGCAAAAGCCAGACCCGGGCTGCGGCTCAGCCTCCATGGACCATGCGCCGATTTCGCTGTATTCCAAGCAAGATCCCTACTTACTCCACGTTTCAGAAGCTCCCTGTAACCCCGCCGTCCCCATTGCTTCCAAAGGTAGCATCGAAGACGCCGTTTGATCCAGGAATCCAGCTCTTTTAGGGTATAACGCACTTCCGTAAAATTAAAGTACGCCTGCCAGCCTAACATAAACCGGCGAAGCTCCCTCACGATTACTTCGATGCGTCTTCCTCGAACCCGACGGGTGATTTCTCTAATCCTGCTCTTAAAACGTTTGATCGCTTTCGAACTGATGCGCCTATTCAACCTAGAGCTGAGGGTGAACCCCAGAAACTGACGTTTCCAGGGCCGATCTACAGCACTTTTAGCCTCATTAACTGAAAGCTTCAAGTGACTGCTCAAAAACAGGCTAATACTTCGGAGGACTCTCGATCCCGCGCGTTTGCTTTTGATATATATGTTACAGTCATCTGCATATCGCACAAACCGATGGCCTCTATGCTCCAGTTCACGATCCAAATTATCAAGCATCAGGTTTGCCAATAACGGTGAAAGCGGCCCCCCTTGCGGAGTTCCCATTTCCGTTATAAGAAGCTTGCCCTCATGCTCTATTCCGGATCGCAGAAAACGCAGGATCAGGGTATTTACCCTTCTATCTGAAACACGTTTTTGGACCTCACTCATCAGCTTATCATGATTTACTCGGTCGAAAAACTTCTCAAGGTCCATGTCAACTACCCATCGATACCCCTGTTCGAGATACCTTTGAGATTGTTTAATGGCTTGATGGGCACTTCTTTTAGGTCTGAATCCATAACTGAACTCAGAAAAGGTAGCGTCCCATTCTTGTTGCAGTACCTGCAATAATGCCTGCTGGATAAATCTGTCCAGCACGGTGGGGATACCCAGCTGTCGTATCCCTCCCCCGGGTTTGGGTATTTCAACTCGCCTTACCGGAAGTGGAACATATGTTCCACTCATTAACTGCCTGCGGATCTTTGGCCACTTCCTTTTCAGGCATTCGGGCAATTCTTTCACCGTCATACCATCAATTCCGGGAGAGCCTCCGTTCCGCTTTACATTACGGAGGGCTGTCAACAGATTATCCCTGTCCACAACCTTCTCCATAATCTGTTCGTCTTCGACCGGACTGGCGGTGTCAGCTTTCAATGTGAACAATCCACCCTTTATTTCAAAGGGCAACCACAATTGTTTTGCCGGTCTAATGCTCACTCGTCTCTCCGTCCTGCAGTCCTATCATTTAATCCCTTTTGGGAACCGTTCAGGCCTTCGAACGCCAGCTTTACGGTTCAGCATATCCGTTTCTCCGTCTTTCGACATTGGAGTGTCTCACTAGCCTTGCCTGCTTTGCGCCTACTATGCCTTCTGCTGACTTCTCTCATGCGGTCAGGGTCGATTACTCTCCCCTCAGCCAATTTCCGTCGCACGCGACATCCCAGGGCACATAAGAGATCTCCCAGGGTAAGACACGTAACTTTCAATGCATAAACGCCGGATTTATAAAGCACACCCCAGTTGCGGATGGAGGACTTCGTGGTCACGTGCCCACTCGTCCCGGATGTACCACACCTCAGATCCGGTTCCTGTTCGTCGCCCTGCATCTTTGGATTGGGCTTCCTCCAGACCCCGCCTCACGACGACGCCCTTGCCCTTTTCCTAACCTTAGGCTCCGCGAACACCTGGTGCAGGGACTTTCACCCTGCTAGTCACGTGCCATGCCTGGCACACACGCTTTCGGTGATCGGGGCGTATTCGGGCAGCTCGGGGGATACTTCCTCGGCGATTAGAAGCTCTTCAAAAGGACGTTCAATGACAGCAAAGGCTGCTTCCCGTCCCTTCTCCTTAAAGGCTGTTTCCTCTTCCAGGCCACCCTCTCTATCCATAATAACCTTTTTCAAAAGCGGGTAAAATTCAGGAACGAGCTTCACTATGCAGGACCGGAAATCGGGCCTGACCCTGACGCGCACCCCCGTTTCTTTTCCACGTATGGCAAAGGTTACTGCAAGGCGACCAAGATCACGGTATACCAGGGCGTTATTGCCGAGGGTGCACCCGGACACCACCTGAATCCCGTCGGCAAAGCAGGCATTGATCTCAACGACAGCCATAAGGTTTTCCATTCCATCGGAATGCATTGATCCATTTCCCAACTGACCCAGACCCCACACAGAGGCCATGACCCCCAGTGCACTCCCCGGGTAAAAGTGGCCATGAATCTCCGCCGTTTTATTTAAACACCAGGCCAAATTCTTATCGTTTATGGCTTGAATAATCTCTATTCTGGGATTGCGTTTTTGAAATTCCATTTCGGATAGTTCCATTGCATAGTTCCTTTCATACTTTCATGTCATCTGAGATTGCACCTCAGTTTTTGGCAAATTGAATTGAATCATATAATTATAGCCCAGGTCAGAGAAGCTCAACTTCTCAAAACCGTATTTTTGTATGGAATCCTCAATATCATCCGGAGACAATCTCATATGTTTCGGCGGACCAAAAGGCTGCTCCTCTTTTTTGCACTCGATAATTGCAACACGCCCTCCCGGTTTTAAAACACGCCTGATTTCGTTGAATATCGTTTTTTCAACTTTAGAAAGATTAAAGATATGGAGTACTGTGGATAACAAACAAACATCGATGCAACCGTCTTCAAAAGGTAATGGGCCGGTAATATCAGAGACCATTGCCCTGATATTCGTAAGCCCTTGAGAATCAGCTTCTTCTATCAGACTATCAACCAGATATTGCCATTTATCCATCGCATATACTGCTCCGGAGTTTCCGATGATCCTGGAAGCCTCGAGTGTGTAATCTCCCGGCCCGCAGCCCAGATCAAGAAGACAGTCTCCCTCTTTAAGCTTAAGCTCATTAAAGACAACCTCCGGATCATGCATCCAGAAGCTGCTTGGACCCCGCCTTTGTTTACAATGATTTTGACCACACTCGTGATTATTATTGTCTTGCATAGCATTAATTCCACTTGTGATTTAGAATTTTTTAAGCATAAATTGTAATGGATAAATCTTTTACCTGATGACTTCGTCAACTTCCCGCAATATGCATTTCAGCCAATCAGAAATAATTGCTTCTTGACGAGGATAAAATTCATTCAGGCCGAAGCATCAGGTCCGAAGGTGCTTCACTGTGTGAATAGGGTAACTTCTCCGATGTTTTAATGTCTTTCTCCATTTTTTGATGATTAAAAGCTATATCTAACAGCCGCATAGATATTCGTATTATTCTCAAATTGACCAAAAAACGTGTGAGACTCTTCTCCTAAAAAAATGTTGGCTCCCCCCTCCAGGACAATCTTATCGTTGTATTTATAGCGTATATTGGGACGGAGATAGGCATCCCTGTCACTGGGTGAATAGTAAGACGATAGAGACAGTTCCAGATTCTGATTCATCAGAAGCTTCGTTAATTGCAGGGTTATGACATGCCTGCCGCGATCCCGGGCCGGGCCACCGGTCAGGCTTGCCTTGTAGTCACTATAATCCAGCAGTTGCTCAACGTAATACTGGAGGCTGACATTAAAGTCTTTAGCCAGATCCTGTGTATAACCTGCGAGGTACCGCATTTCCGAGTTGTTGATCAGAGGGTCTGAGCCGCTTTCGTCATCAGCGGACTGATAATAGGCGAGTTCAATATTTCCGATCCCCGGACCGACCTGTCCCCGTGCGCTGGCGCCATAAACATTCAACCCGGGAAATATGGCGATTCCCGAAGGTGTCTGACCTCCCGGTCGTTTCCAGAAACCCCGATAACCGTATAAAGCCAGTTCATAATTATTGATATTTCTGTATACGCGCATGGCAACCTCATCATCCTGGAACCAGCTATCAGGCTTCTTGGAATGTACCCTCTTATCCTGACCCGCGATGCTTTTCTGTGTTCCATTCCAATAGGAAATATATTCCCCGGTGATGTACCGGTCAGGGTCAAATTTCGGGGTATAAACCACATCAATATTGGCCGGTTTTGTAAAAAAGCTTATCTTTGCAGCATCAGACGGAGCCTTGAGGTACTCTTTATCGCGTCCTATAAAATATGACTGCCAGTCCTTTGGGAACATATCGTTTAAAAAAACCAGATCTCCCGTTCCCCAGGTCAGAACCTGGCGGCCGACCTTGATATCCAGGGATTCGGTTGGTCTTGAAAACACCCAGGCTTCGCGCGTGTCATACTCACCCCGTTCCGTTACCCCGTCACCCCAAACATCCCCTTTGTATTTGAATTCAGCCCAGTCAGTATAGGTAAAGAATTCCGCCTGCAATCTACCTTCCATCACAGACCTTCCTCTTTCATTTGAGTCTTTTTGTGTTCGGCAGCCCGCTCGCATTTCAAGGAAACCATGTATTTCAACCGGCGCAAACTGATCCGGAAAAAAATTCTCATTCCCCTCCGCAGCATGAACATGGGGTTTTAAAAACATCAGAACAAGGAACAAAATCAGGACTAATAACTCGTAAGTATTTGTCGTTTTTCTCATCGCATTGCTTTCCTTGGGGGTCTTCTCAAATAGCGTTCCGTAAAAATCTTAGAACTGAGTCCAATATTGTATCGGGCATTGGAAAAGGTCATTTCCGTGCTACTGCCGTTATCCATGTCCTTAGCGAGAGATACGGTCACCGTTGGATAGGCGACCTTTTTGCCGTTTTCTTCGGCCTGGATTTCTTCCACTTTGATAGATTCTATAACCCGATAGAGCCTGTCGTCCTTCTTGAAAAATTCCATCTTCATAGGCAAAAACGTCTTTTTGTCGATATGGGCAAGGTAGTACTCAAATTCCACGTTATCAGGTTTACGGGGGATATTCTTGAGAACATAATACCTATCCGTTGTCTTGATAAGTTCATGCTTATCTTCGGCAGGGCTTCGACCGGAAATATCTTCGTACAAAAAATCCGAGCCGACAAAACTGGTTCGCTTGTCGCCGGCGGCAATCCGTTTAACCATGTCCAGACTGGGCATATAGAGCCATCGATCATCGTCCTTTTCGAGCGCACCATGTTTGTGCACCATAAAGACCATCTTGCGCACATCCGCAGGCGCCTGAAAAAAGGCGTAGTACTTCTGGTCGCGGTCTTTGTTGTCATCATTTTTCCGGAGCATATTGAACTCCCTTTTTCGTATCCGTCCCTGTTTGTCCTTTATCACCATGGTGACTTTGCCTTTGCCGTCCGCTCCCTGGTATAAGGCCATATGGTTGGCTTTCCGTACGATCTCATCTACTGTCAGTTCTTTTGCCTGTCCTTCTACACAGGCAAACCCTATGAATAATCCAAAACATGCCGTAATAATTGTTGTTTTCATTTTATCCCTCGCTTTCTTCACTTAAAATTTCACTTGGAGTAAACTTGCCTGGGCCTTTGACCGGCGGGGACGCGGCTTTTCTGACTTTTTTGAAAAACCACTTTTCCGCTACGGTTAATAGTGCCGGCAGGGCAAGCAGTGTGATGACGCCTGAAAGCGTCATGATTGCAAAAAGCATAATTCCCATTGTCTTATAAGGCACCAATGGCGCCACCAGAAGCGGCAGGAATCCGATTGCAATCACCAGCACGTTCCGGCTGATTGCCCGGGCCGGTTCGCCGAACATCATGGCCGTCGTTACTTTCCAGGAACCTGTTTCGCCATATTTGCCACGGCCGCGTTGCAGGAAGTGAATCGCAAAATCCACCGCCATGCCCAACGCCAGAACTCCCAGAACTGCAATCGGCAGGTCGTAATCCTTTCCGGAAATCCCGACGATTCCGTAAATCGTTAAGATGGTAATCGTCAGCGGCACCATGCACAACAGACCCCATCTGAGAGAACGAAACAGGAAGGACATCATAATAAAGACAACAAGAAAGCTTCCTAAAAACGAGCGAAGCATTGTCGGGATCAACTTATCCTGCAGAACAAGGTTGATATAATGCAGGCCCGCCCAGCGATGGGTCAGATCGACCGGGGGCGGATTTTCCTTGAAATACGTATCGACCGCCTTGACGGCGCTCTTCATGTCGCTGCTGTCGCCACTTTTCAACTGCATCCATATATTGGCGCTCATATAGTCCGGCGTCACCATGTGCCACAGATCATTCGGCCGGTGACCCTGCTGAAACTGGAAATAGCATTCCGCGACTCCCTGCAGCTTGTCCGGAATGCGGAAGTTTTCCGGGTTTCCGTCAATTATCTCCTGATTGACCTTGCAAACCGCATCCACAACGGAAGTGGTTTTTCCGATCAGTCCGGATTCTTCCATGTGGTGCTGCAGTGCCGCCATATATTCCAGCACCTCGGGCCGCTTGAAGACTTTCAGCCGTTCTTTTTCAACACCGATGTAAGTGCGAAGTTCATCATATGCGTAGAAATCATCATCCGAAGCGTTCTCGCGCCTTTGATCAATATGCCTTATGATCGAGTTCAGAAAATCCTCATAAGACCGGCTTTGCCCGGCCAGTCCCGGAATAATTTTTGTAATGCCCCTTGCCAGTTCCGGGGCATTTTTGAATTCGGCCTCTATTTGATCGGCAAAAACAACCATGTTCCGGGAGATATTCCGTGCTTCCTTTTCGGTGAGTTTGTCCGGTTTCCGACCTTCCAGTATCAGATAGGCCGTATAGGTTCCGTCGAGGTGTTTGTTCAAAGCCATGTCGGCCTTGCGGATTGGATGGCTTTTGACAAAGCGCTTGGCATAATTATCATTGACCCTGATTTGAGTAGTACCCCAGATTGCCACGGCAACCACAATTGTCATTACCCCTAAAAGCGGTTTTGCATGGTTGTAGGTCAGATTGCCGGTGGCCCGGAGCGTTTTGGTCAACAAGCTCCTGTCTTCTTTCTGCCGGGCGGACATGCCGAAATTTTCCAGTTTTCGTTTTGGAATCATCATGATATAAGCCGGCACGAAGATGACTGTATAGAGCCAGGCGATCATGACCCCGATGCTGAGGAACGCACCAAAAATCTGGGCAGGGGGAATGGGTGTAAACGTCAGCGAGGCAAAACCTGCCGCGGTGGTTAATGATGTGTAGAGTATCGGCACAAATAGCGTGTTCATCACCTCTTTAATGGTCTCTTTCCGGCCCTTTTCATTTGTGTACACATCAAAAAATTCCGAAAGAATGTGTATGGAACTCACGGTTCCTATACACATCAGAAAGATCGGAATCATCGAACTCAGGATATGGACCTGAAATCCTAAAGCGATCATTAATCCCATGGTGGACATGACCGAAAACATGGCAATGATCATCGGAAGGATTACCAGTCTCCATTTGCGGAAAAACAGCAGCATCAGGCAGAAAATGACCGCCATGGCCAGAGGTGACCCAACGGCCATCTGGGAAAACATCTCAACGCCGATTGCGACTTCCGCCACCGGCACACCGGCGATGTGGTACTCTTCATCGCCATCCATTTGTTCGATTTTTTTGTTCAGCTCCGTGTTTATGCGGTAGCTTAAATGCTTGTCCGTCAAAGGCAGGTATATACAGATAACCTCGCAGTCTTCCGAGAATAACCTGCCCTTGAGCATGGGATTGGAAAAGGCCTTATCCCGAATTGCCCGGGCCTCTTCCCTTGTCTCCGGTGGCCTGGACATGAGCCATTCGAACTTGATCTCTCCAGGGCCCCCTTGACTCATGTGATCCACCAGGGACGGTCCGAGCATATCCACCTCAATGACGCCGGATAAACGATCTATACGTTCCCCATCCTGCCAGCGAAGCGTCTTGGCAAATTCGGTCAGTTCATAAACGCGCTTCAAAGTCGCCGGATTGAACACGCCATCAGGATCACGCTCATTGACAATGCCCACCACAACGGTTTCACTGAGCGAGAACTGTTTTTTGGTTTCATTGTGGAAAACACGTTTCGGCTCATCCTTCGGAAGCATGTTCTCAGGATCCGTATCGATTTCAACCCTTGGAAAAAAGGCGCACATAGCGACCGTAAACAGCGCCATTAACAATGTGGCCAGTTTGTAATGGTTGATCGAGAAATTAATTAAGGTATTTTTTAATATTTTCATATCCTCACTCCAATAGCGATAATAGTTAAGCAGCTTAACTGTTTGTCCAAAAAAAATTACTCTTTTGATCGGTGCGAAAGGCGTTGATCCATGACACTTCCAAGCGCTTGCAGCAGAACCGATAAGGTGGCGATCTGGGAAAGAGAAAAAGCGCTCAAGCGGTCAACCAAATCGGCCATATCCCTCCCGTGAAACTTTTCATGGGCACGAAACGCCCTCCACCCCAAAGGTGTTAGGGTCAGCTCAAATTCCTTGTTACTGTGAACAGACTGTTTTTTTAACAAAAAACCCCTCATGGTCAACTTGGAGACCATCTGCGAGGCCGCGCTTTTTGTTATTCCGAGAAAATAGGCTAACTGAGTCACACTCATCGGCTCATTCTCTCCAACGGCCTGGATGGTATGGGCTTCCCGGGTCGTCACTTCCAGACCTTCATCGATTGGTATGGGCATTTCTTCAATGCGCGAATACATCTTGGCAATTCGCAAGAGATCCCGGATAGTGTCTTTGATAAGGTCTTCCTTTGTTTCCATATGGTTTATAGTAAAGCCGCTTAACCATAATGTCAAGAAAAATTTGTCCAAATCACTCTTCTCGCGATGGGGCAGATGTTTTTCATTGTCTGCGGCTTGCCGTTGATCGCGGCGGAAAGACCGGACGTGTTCCCTTCTCCAGAGAAAAGCGTCCCAATTCACCAGGAATGTCGCTCTGCACCCACGCCTTTATTGCGAACCAACCTGGCGGAATTGAGGACGACCAGCACGGAACTTATGTGGTGAAACAGGGCCGCCAGCCATGGGCTTAGAAGCCCCGCTGTGGCCAGCGCAATTCCCGCCGCGTTAAACCCGATGGCCCAGACATAATTCTGCTTGATGACACGGATCAGCTTTTTGCCCGTTTGAATAATAGTCAACAGGCTTGTGGCATCGTCCCGCAGAACGATGATATCGGAAGATTTAATGGCCAGATCGGCTTTTGCACGTCCGACGGAAATCCCCACATCCGCCGCGGCCAGTGATACGGCGTCATTGACCCCGTCCCCCACCATGATTGTGGGGCCTTGAGCGCTGAGCTCTTTCACGATCGCTGTCTTATCCTCCGGTTTCAATCCCCAACGATAATCATCCGCGCCGATGAGCCGGGCCACGCGCCGCGCTTCCGACTCTTCATTGTCGCCGGTGGCAAGTTCGATCCTTTTTATACCCAAGGAGTGAAGCTCCCGGCCAAGGCCTTCGGCATAGTCTCTCAATTCGTCATGAATGACGACAGCGCCGGCTATTTTACCGTCAATGCCGATCCAGGTAGCCCGTCCTTTGATCTTTAAATCCGAAGGCACTGTCATCCCCAACGCATTCACTGTTTCAGCAGGCCCTAAAACCACCTCGCGTCCCCCGACAGAGGATCTTATGCCAAGACCCGGAAGGTACTTGGACCCCTCCGCCCTCAAAGGACGCACTCCCCTGGCCGATGCATAAGATACGATCGCGTTGGCAATGGGATGGTTAAAACCGGATTCAACCGAAGCGGCAATCCGAAGCAATTCATTCTGAGGTGATCCGAAGGATTCAATGCCCATTACTTTTGGCTCACCCAGGGTGACAGTCCCCGTTTTATCAAGCACCACATTTACCGCACGGCCCGCAACCTCCAGGGGCGTGCCGCCACGCACCAGAATGCCACGGCCGCTCAAGCCCCCGATTGCCGCGGCAAAGGCCGTGGGCACGGACAGCGCCCATGCGCAGGGACAGGCCACCGCGGTCACCGCGGCCATCCGGATAAGCCCTGTGGCGACATCGCCTTCCAGGTCGCCGGTAAAGAGAAACACGCCGAATGCGTACAGGACCACGCCGGAGATGAAAACCTGGACAATCATGTCCGCTGTTCGATGAATTTGGGGTTTGACTTTCAACGATGCCTCTATTTCCTT
Organism: Desulfobacteraceae bacterium; assembly: GCA_030666795.1. Classification (GTDB taxonomy): domain Bacteria; phylum Desulfobacterota; class DSM-4660; order Desulfatiglandales; family Desulfatiglandaceae; genus JAIOSR01. Next base: position 26,790 of record DAOUXC010000001.1, on the reverse strand, counting down.
GGCCATCACATAAAGAAACCCCTTGTCTCCGGCTTTGGCGACCCTGACCTTCAACTGCGAAGTGACGCTGATGGCCCCCGAAGTAACACGATCTCCTGTTTTCTTGAAAAGCGAAAACGGCTCACCGGTGATCACGGATTCGTTAATGGAAGAAGCCCCCTCCACAATCTCCCCATCTACAGGTATCATTTCGCCCTGGGGGACGATGGCCACATCACCCCGTCGAACCTGTTCGACAGGCAATTCCAGGATCTTCTCATCTCTCACCACTCGGACAACCTTGCCTTTCTCTTTAGTAAGGCCATCGATTTTCCGCCTGGTCCTTTCTATAATAGTAAAGGAAATGGCAAGCCCCATGCTGATAAACCACGCGACCAGCGCGCCGCTCATCGGTTGCCCGGCTAAAAACGAGACCGCCATGACCGTTACGACCAACAGATCAGCAGTAACCCTTCTGGTTTGAGTCAGCGCAAAAAACAAGGTCCTCATATACATGCCGAAACAGATAAAATAAAAAATCAGGCCAAGCCACATGGCCGGGTCAAATGCCGTCCATTTATGGATGGCCAGGCATATGACGGCGGTCAACGCCACCAATGTCCGAATCATGAACGTTTTTGCAGACATTCAGCCTCCATTATGTAATTCCCTGTTAAGATCATCATGTTCCATGGAGGATGCCGATCTAATGCGCGCCACTCTGTAATTGACCCTCTTGATTAGGAACCTGTAAAGGAGCATTTTCAGGAGATTGGGCCGGTTTCTGTAGTTGTCGGTTCTGTAATAGTCTGAAGGATCATCCCAGAAACCATGATCCGCGACAACCGCATCCATCTGGACGAATTTTTCGTCTTCAATATTGAAGTCGGCACTCGACTCTCCTCTGGAAAATGAAATGGAATATCCCGTGTCCCACCCCTTTTCCTCAAGGGCCTTTTTGCCTGCCCTGTAGAACGCCATGTCATTGATAAACGAATCAAGCCTGCGCCACCTCCCCTCTATCTCCACTTCCACCCAACTGTGGGAGAGCAAAGGCGGCAACAGGGCATAGCCGATCTGGGTGAAGAGGCCCCTCTGTATCTCCTTTTTTATGAGGGAGAAGTGGATGCGCGCGGGAATCCCGGCGGCACTGCACAAGGCAAGGAGCAGCGTACCCTTGGTATTGCACTGGCCCATTCCGAGCCTTATGGTCTCGGATGCCTTCACCAGGTCCCCGTCTTTGGGAAAGCCGAAAAGGATTTTGTCACGGACATAGTAAAACAATCTTTCCAGCTTCCCCAGCGGGGATGTCTCTCCCCTGGTCAGCCTCTCAGCGGTCTCTCGAACCAGAGGATGGTCATCATCCGCCAGCCTGTGTGATGATTTCATCTTTGTCCTCAATAAGAAGGATCATTATCCAGGCATATGGGCCCGCCCTGATCCTTGACCGGGAAATAGATCGTGAAACGGGTTCCTTTCCCTGCCTTGCTCTCCACATCGATCCAGCCGTTATGGTCCCTGACAATGGCATAAACAATGGCCAGGCCTAAAGCCGGCATTGCTCTTTTCTTCTTTGTATTTTGTGCCTGCGGCAACGGAAATATTTATCCGTACCGCAGGCCTTTTGACATAGCAGGTTTTAAAACGTCCCTCAGAATTCAATGGCCAACTGCATGGTAAATATATCCTGGTCTCTGTCCACAGTCGTGCCGTTATCCTCATATTCCCCGTGGAGATATTCCGCCGAAAGCGTAGTATATTTGAAAAGCTCCCAGCTCACTGCAAAACCATACTGGTCTTCCGGGAAGAGATCGTACATCTCGTCGGACCCTTCATACCTGACGGCCAACTGGACATTGTCTATGGGCCTGTAGGCAAACTCGAAATTCCATGCAACAGGTCTCGTGTCTCTGGCTGCGCCGAGTCTGTCTACCGCATAGGCCATCTCTCCTGCCCTGAAATCATCCAGGGCCGCAATGTATTCGGCCCCAAAACTGAATGCCCCGTATTCCGCCACAAGATATGTCGCAATACCTCCCACATAGTCACTGACATCATTGATATTTCCGTCAACGTTGTTATCGTTCACCTCACCCTCAAGGGTGTCGCTGTCCGCCACACTGCTGAGATAAGAGAGTCCCATAAGCAATGAGACGCCTCCTAATGTTCCTTCGGGATTATGCATATTTACATCTGCGAAAAAACCGTTGATCCGGTTGTTTTCCCGGTTAAAGTCTTCCTGGACGTCCCCGTTGAATGCACCGGCCCCAACGGAAAACCAGTCATTCTCCCATCCCACCTGGGCCGCCGATTCCCGGATTTCAAAAATCTCCAGGGTAAGAGGATCGGACACGAGAAATGTGTTTAATTCACCGAAATGGGGATAATATTTACCGGCCAAAAGATAGAAGCCATAGGTCTCTTCAATGCCGCCCAAGAAAATAGTCCCCTCGTCAAGCCGTACCCTGTCACCATCCTCATCCTCCTCATAGAGGAAAAGGATATGTCCCTTGGTATACTTGTTGATTTGGGAATCCACACCCAATTCCACGGTCGCAAGGGTCAAATCATGCTCCTGGACCTTGTCTGACGGCAGACCTGCAACCGTATTGTCCTTGAAGTCTTCATGGATATTGCCGAACTCTACCTCAACGGCACCTGAAAGTTCTATCCTGTCATACCACTTCGGCCCTTCCGGTTCACCTTCGGCAGGCGCGCCGGCCTCTTTACCGGAGCCGGCAATGTGGGCCTTGTGCATATCCTGCTTCATAGCCTCCATTTCCGTATCCTTTTTGGCCAACTCTTTTTCAAGCGTTTCAATTCGAGACTTCATAGCCTTCAGTTCCTGCATTAGTTCATAGTTGGACAGACTTTCACCAAAGGCAGGGGCTGAAAAAGCAACCCCCAAAACTACCATATACAAAACCATTTTCATCAGAATTTTCATAAAATTATGCCTCCGCTTTTCGAAATTTAAAGATTGCTTTATGAGGAACAAAAGACCTATTTCATGTCCACGGCCTGGACCCAGATAACCGCGTCCCGGGACAGCTCCTTGCCGTTGTGCTTGAGGTCTCCGCCTGCACCAAGGGCTGCAAAACCCCACCAGCCCGCCCTTGGGATACCAAAGGTGAAAACACCGTTTACGTCTGCCTTTATGGTCATGGTAACCAGGGCATCATTGGGTGCCTCTGCTTTGGCCTCCTTGGCAAAGGAATTTCCCTCCACATCATGGTTGAGGTATTCCACCTCTATCTCGGCATTGGAGACCGGTTTCCCTTTGCATGTAACTATGCCCCGGAAGACATTACCGACCCAGAGGGCATAGGGTTTGTCGAGAGGGATAATCTCCACGGGCAGAGGATCGCCTACCGGCGTATCCCAATCCGTTGGTGCACCTGCAATGTTTAATATGACCTTGGTACAATGCTGGATATAGATGTCCTCCGACCCCTCATAATAGGGCGCAGGCACAAAGTAGAAGATATGATCTCCCATCCCTTTAAGCCTTACGCTGGTCTCATATGCCTTTCCGCTATTTGTAAGACTGGCAAAAGTAATAGGTCTTAACATGTCAAGCAGGTCTTTTTTCTTGCCCTTGTGCATCTCACCAAAGGCGAGGGGGGGGTGGATACTCCCTTTTTCGTCTTTCCCGATGTCCATGGTATGTCCTGCCTCAAAGGGATGGGTAAATACCATCTTGAGATTTATCTTGGCGCTTTTTGTAAGGGCCGCATCGGGTGTATAGATCATTTGAAAATGGGCATAAGCGGGAACGCTTAAAGCCAGCACCGCCAATCCAATAATAACAAACATCATCTTCTTCATTATTCCTCCTCCTTAATCTTGTGTTTTCATTTTTTAGTGTGGTATAAAATGACAAAGGTCTCCCTTTAATTGCCGGAGTGCCTTTTAAAAAGGGCGAGGAGGTCATCCCCCTCCTCGCTCTCCACCGGTTATATTCGGACGTCTGCCGGTTTTTACTCTACAATGTCCTTACCGTCGATCTCCACGAGATGACCAGGCCCGGCGTCAAACTGGACCTTGTAAGGCCCTTTCGGTTTCTTGAAGGTAAACTCGCTGTCATCGTCCATTTTACCCTTTATCAGGACCTTTCCTGCCGCATCCAGTACTCTCATTTCCACACCGGCCGCCGAGGAACCGTCAGAAAAACCGCCTTCGCAGGTAACGGTTCCATCCCCGTTGTCGTAACACGAGCAAAGCGGGGTATGGGCAAAAACCTGCCCTGCTAAGAACAGGCCGAAGGCCAATAGTCCTATTATAAAAAACCTCTTTGTCACAATACTCACCTCCTTTCATCTTGTTGATTTTGGTCCATTCTTGAAAAACCGTTCAGTAATCTTTGGCTTTCACATGGATATGGGCCTATTCTTAACAAAACCCATAATAATAGTAGTTCCCAAGGCCAGTCCGAAAAATGCAGCCATCGCCTGCAGGCCGTTTAGTCCCAGAGCCGTGCCGCCGGTAAAAACAAGGGTTGCTACCATAAACCCGAGGACAATCGGGTAGATCATGGAAAAAAGCATCCACCGGTATGATCCGGACTGGACCTTGACCATAATAGTTGTGGCGATACAGGGGGGGTACAGGACCATGAAGAGCATCAGGGCCAGGGCATGAAGCGAAGTAAAGCCCGCTTCTCCTTTCTCCATTCTCGTCTCAAGGGTTTCCCCTTCTTCCTCCTGCTGATAAAGGGCGCCAAGAGTGGCCACGCTGCTTTCCTTGGCTGCAAAGGCACTCAGCAGCGACACATTGACACGCCAGTTAAAGCCCGCCCATTGTGTGAAGGGTACTATTGAATGGCCGAGGCGTCCTAAGAAACTGTTATCGATCTTCTCCTTTTTTATCTCTCTTAAGAGCTTTTTCCTTGCCTTGAAGAGTTTTTTAAAAGCCCTGTTTACCTTTTTTGCGGTCTTGTCCTTTTTGGGCTGAACGATTTTGAAAAAATCCGGGTTCTTTTCCTCGAATTTCTGATTCAGGAGCTTTGTTGCCTCTTCGCCTGTGGTCATCATCTTGGCTGTTTTGTATTCATCCCAGTAAAGGACCAGGGCCATGAGGTTCTCCCCCTCCAGTTTTTCCGTATAAGGGTTGCCTTTTATCTTTTTGTAAAAAGCCGTTATGGACTTTTCCTTTTCCATTGTGTAATGGGCCTTTCTCTCGTCACTGAGACCGGGGAACTGGAGCAGCACAAAGATGATGACCGCTATGGCCGCCACAATTGTGATAATCTTGCGGATAAAGAGCCAGACCCTTTCCACTGCGCGGCCTAAAACTCCCCGGATCGTAGGTATGTGGTACGGTGGCATCTCCATAATAAATGGAGCAGTATCCCTGTTTTTCAGGACCGTGAGGGTCAGGAGCTTTGCCACCGGAAGGGCCATCAGGAGGCTTATGGTGGCAATAAAAAACATTGCCAGGCCCTTATACCCGGCAAAATATATGTTGATCAGCAAAACATACAGGGGGACTTTTGCAAGACAGTTCAACAGGGGGATAATCATGATAGTCGCCAGCCTGGACCTTTCGTCCGGGATACCCTTTGTGGCCATCACACCGGGCACGGCGCAACCGCCCACATAAATACCGCCTAAGACCATGGGCAGGGTTGACTGACCGTGCAGGCCGAATTTGTTGAAAAGCCTGTCGAGGATAAAGGCCATCCTCGGCATATAACCGCTGTCCTCCAAAACGGCGATAAGACCGAACAGGATGAAAAAGATAGGGATATAGTTTAACAGGGCGTTGATGCTGTCCACGAACCACAGGGAAAAAGAACGTACAAGAGGCTCATCTATGAACCCCTGAGCAGGTAGAATCGCCTCGGTAAGGCTCCTGAGCCTGGCAAGTAAAGGCCATGTGTAGTTTGTAATATTATACCCCTGGACGATGGAAAGATAATAGAGCAAATATATAACCCCAACCAGGAAAGCAGGGCCCAGGAACCGGTGGCAGACAAACTTGTCGGCCCTGTCCGACAAGGGTGTTTTCTTGCCTTCTTTGGGTTTTATGCATGATCTGCTGATTTCATTCGCCACAAGGTGCCTGCGAAAAGCAATATGTTTTTCCGGGGGCTCGTCATGCTCCGACTCGAAGGACTCTCTTTCTTTGTCAGCCAATTCCAGGACTTGACCGGGGTCTGCAAGGTGTTTTTTTAGCAATTCCCGGGCCTCGCCATCACCCTCCATAAGCTTGACCGAAAACCATCTGAAAGGGTATTTCCCGGCAAGGGACTTTTCCATGGAAAGCCTGGTTTCGATCTTTGCCAGAAAGGGTTCCATTGGTCCGTAGTCTATGCGCAGGGGCTCAAAGGGTTTCTCCGAAAGCGAGGCCGTGCGGATGGACTTGAGGAGTCTCCTTTTACCCTTTCCGCTCTTAATGACTGTAGGGACAACATCTGCCCCTAACTGCCGGCCCAGTTCTTTAACATCGATTTCGATGTTTCTTCTCTCGGCCACGTCCATCATGTTGAGATCCACTACAACGGGAATTTCCATTTCCAGCAACTGAAAGGTAAGATACAGGTTCCGTTTCAAATTTGAGGCGTCGGCCACGTTGACCACAACGGACGGCTTTTCATGGAGCAAAAAATCCCGAGAAACCTTCTCTTCCAATGAGAAGGAGGTCAGAGAATAGGTCCCCGGAAGGTCAACAACCTCCACCCTGATGCCTTCATGCCTGTAGTGCCCGGTCATTTTTTCAACCGTTACACCGGGATAGTTGGCCACGTGCTGGCTTGCGCCGGTAAGAGAATTGAACACCGTGGATTTTCCGCTATTGGGTTGCCCGGCTAAGGCAACAAGCCTCTTTTCTCTCTTCATACCCGCTCCACCTCTACATATTTCGCTTCTTCGTGTCGCAGGCTTACATAGAACCCGTCCAATTCCAGCTCCATAGGGTCCTCAAGGGGGGCGTTGCGGACCACTTTTAACCTGAGACCCGGGTAAACTCCCATGTCCATGAGTCTCTGCCCGAGTTTATCTTTGGCGTTCAGCTTCTTGACAAGACATTCAATGCCCGGTTTCAAATCGTCTAATGTTAATTTCATGGTTGTTTTCCTTTTACCTTTCTGGATTTAAAGCTTATCGAGATATATGCTGGTTAACAAAAAATATATATTTAAACAAAATAAGTTTGGGTTGCCTAACTTATAAAGCAGGTCCTAAATCATGTCAAGCGCTTTTTTGGAATATATTTATTTTTTAATGATTTCCTATCCATATGGCCACATTTAAGAGGGAAGAGCACAGGGATGAGACTGCATGCGGGTTTGAAAAAGGCGCTTGCATATGGATGCCAAAAGAATTACATTATGCGAAATTCAGTCAAAATGGATGTCTTGTAAAAAGCTCACATTTTACGGGGCAGGGGGTATAAAAACTTGGGGACAAAGAAAACAATTAAAATGCGACAGATGTCGGATAATCAGAAGGGCATCATAAGGAAAGTATCGGCCACCGGCAACATGGGAAGAAGGATAAGGGAAATGGGACTCGTTCCCGACACCCCCATCCAGATCCGGGGACGGGCGCCTCTCAAAGACCCCGTTGCCGTCAAGATCAGGGATTATGTCCTGACACTCCGTAACAACGAGGCGAGCAACATACTAGTGGAAGTGGACGAACCGGAATAGGGCTCGGAACATGAAAAAGAAATTTACCATTGCCCTTTCAGGAAATCCCAATGCCGGCAAGACCACGGTGTTCAATGCCATGACCGGAGCCAGGCAGGAAATCGCTAATTATCCGGGTGTGACCGTGGAGAAAAAGGTCGGGAAAGTTGCCCACAAGGGATATGAAATAGAGGTGGTAGACCTCCCGGGGACCTATTCCCTGACCGCTTATTCCTTAGAAGAGATTGTGGCCAGGAATTTTCTGGTCAATGAACGCCCGGACCTGGTGGTTGACATTGTGGATGCTTCCAATCTGGACAGGAATCTTTATCTGGCAGTGCAGTTCAGGGAACTGGGTATACCTCTTGTCATTGCCCTCAACATGGTGGATGTTGCGGAATCCAGGGGCATTATCGTGGACCACAAGCAGTTATCCGAACTCTTGGACGTGCCGGTCATACCCATGGTGGCCCGGTCAAACAAGGGCATTCGGGAACTCTTGGATAAAGTCGTCGAGGTAGCCGGTGATGGCGATGAACAATGGAGTCCTGCTGTAATCTCCTACGGTATGGACATCGACCGAAGCCTGGATGAGATAGAGGAGATTATCCGGGAATCTACGATTTTTGACCCCAAATATCCTTCCAGATGGCGTGCCCTTAAATGCCTGGAAGGGGACAAGCAGATCGTGGATCTGCTGAAAAGGGATCCTGAAGCGGGTGAACAGATTGATACCATCTGCCGGCGTATCTTCAGGCACATTATGAATACCCTTGAGGACGAACCTGAAGGCATTATCGCAGACCATCGCTATGGTTTCATCGCGGGTATAACCAAAAAGGCAATCAGGCGAAAGATTGAATCACGCATTAATGTCTCGGACAAGATTGATAAGGTCCTGACAAACCGTGTAATCGGCCCGGTAATAATGTTGGCCATACTCTATGCAATCTATGAATTTACTTTCTGGGCTAGCGAGGTTCCGGTCAGATGGTGCGAAGCTTTTTTCGAGGGGCTTGGTTGGGTGATCTCTTCAGTGCTTCCGGAAGGATACATGCAATCCCTGATCGTATCCGGTATCATTGACGGAGTAGGCGGTGTACTTGGCTTTGTTCCTCTTATCATGTTCATGTTTTTCGCCATTGCTATCATGGAGGATGCGGGATACATGGCTCGGGTGGCCTACATGCTGGACAGGGTATTACGCTGGTTCGGACTTCACGGGAATTCCGTTATGGCACTCATCATAAGCGGCGGTATCTCCGGCGGCTGCGCCGTGCCCGGTGTCATGGCCGCAAGGACACTGAGGGACCCTAAAGAGAGGATTGCCACCCTTTTAGTGGTCCCTTTTATGAACTGCGGGGCCAAACTGCCGATATATGCGGTGCTCATTGCGGCTTTTTTTTCCGCACACAAGGCCCGAATGCTCTTCATACTCACAATTCTCTCCTGGGCCTTTGCCCTGTTTGCGGCCAAGATCATTCGATCCACGGTCCTGACCGGTCCCAAGACCCCCTTTGTCATGGAACTTCCTCCATACCGTATGCCCACGCTCAGGGGACTTTTGATCCATACATGGGAAAGGACCTGGCAGTATGTCAAAAAGGCGGGTACGGTTATACTGGGGATCTCCATCATCCTATGGGGAATGATGACCTTTCCGGAAATTTCCACGGAAAAACAAAGGTCTTTTGAGGATAATCGCCGGAAGATTACAAAATCCTTTCTTGCTTCACCTGATGTCAGAGGAATGCTCAAGGACGAAAAGGCCCTCACAGATTTAAACGAACTGTTTGATTCCTATGACAAGGCCATGGACGAAAAGGACATGGCCGCTGTCAAAGACCTGGAGAAGAAGCCTCTGTTTCCCCTTGTAAAGGCGGCCGTTTTTCTTGAAAAGGGAGATTTCGCAAAAAACAAGTTAACCAGTGCACAACTTAACGCTGCCGCACGGTACATAAATTTCAAAAGCGATATGATTGATACGGACATGAGCGAACAACAGGCCCGGCTAAAAGGGACTATGGCCGGATGGATCGGCCAGAAGTTGGAGACAGTCACCAGGCCATTGGGCTTTGATTATCGTACCAACATTGCCCTTGTGGGGGGGTTTGCCGCTAAGGAAGTGGTTGTATCCGCTTTGGGGACCGCATATTCGTTAGGTGACGTGGATCCTGATGACGCAGGATCCCTATCCAAGAGGCTGAAAAAAGAACCGGGCTGGAATCCATTACTGGCCTTTACTCTCATCATCTTTACAATGCTCTATGTCCCCTGCTTTGTGACCGTTATCATGATCCGGAGGGAAAGTTCCTGGAAATGGGCGGGATTTTCCATCGGGTTCAACATTATTGTCGCCTACGTAGTGGCCCTTGTCATCAGGCAGGTGGGCATGCTTCTGGGATTGGGGTTATAAGGGATAAAAGGGTGTTGATCTTTTAGGATTATCATCTTCTGATTGGTTGGTCTAATAGAGTACAGCAAAAGGTTCAAGGAGTCTAGGATTCAAGGCCCGCCCTGTCGCGACGGTATGACTACTTAACTTATAGGCTGATTTTCATAACGATGGCATTTTATTGATAATACAGTAAGGTTTATCGGTCTGGGCCAGGGATTCGAGTGTTTCTTCACCGAAAAGGCGGACAAAAACTCTGAAGAATTATAAGGACTTGGAAGTCTGGCAAAAGTATTAAGAAAACAAACCCTGGAACCCTTGCCCCCTGGAATCCTTGCACCCTCTTCTCCTGCCCGTCCTCAGTAGCAAGCTATTGCGGAGAGTAGACTAAATTGGAGGAGAAAAACCTTTTATTACAGCAGTTCCACAAGAATCTTATTGGCGTCATCCTTTCTGAGAGAAAGGTGATACCCCCTCATCTTGATTTCCACCTGGTCGGTATCGGGATGCAGACTCTCCATTTCTACAAGGGCCCCCGGCCTGATATCCATGTCAAGGATCCTGTTACGGACCTCTCCGCGAGCCTTTATCTTGATGACCCTGCCCCTTTGCCCCGGCTCTAATTCCTGAAGTGTCAAGGTCGTCTTTCCCAGTTCAGCGTCTTTCCTTCTTTTTCCTTTAAGTTCTTCCAGTGCCCGGAAGGTACACTTTACGCATTCTTCCTGGTTTAAACCGCCTTCGCAATAGGCCCTGAAAGCCTCCATCCATGAAATCCCTGCGCGTGGACAGACATCCAGAAACTCCACGAATTTGATAAGACTGTCCAGAATGGAACGGGGAAAGGCATGTTCCGCCCTGCAGGCGCCCTCGTCTGCCTCAACCGGATCTATACTGAGCACCCTCACAAAGAAGTCGCGCAGGACCTCGTGTCGCCGGACCACGTCCTTGGCAATTTTTTCCCCCTCTGCCGTTAATGTAATCACATCATATGGGGCATAGTTGACAAGGCCCTTTTCAGCAAGTACTCGAAGCGCACCGGTCACGGAAGAGCTATTCACCTTAAGCCTTTTGGCAATATCCTTGGCCCTGGCAGCCTGCTTTTCCGACGCGATATGAAAAATGGCTTCCAAATAATCTTCCTGGCTGGCGGTGAGCAATTGTCCCTTCTCCATGAGGTTCTCCTGCATTCAAATTTTAGTTTGTCTGCTCGGTATGCCTAAAAGATTATGAAAATCCTAAACTTTTGTCAAGGGTGGTTCAGGACGGCACGGTAGCCCCCCTGCGGTCAGGTTATTCAAATTGTAGGGAGAGAACTACCGATCTGCATCTAATAGACTTAATCACAGCAGGGCGTGTCACCATGCCGGCAGGAAAGGATCCCAAAAGGACAATTGCTTTAATGAGATTAACTCATCGTCAACTATTGAAGAAGCATACCGTTCTGTTTTTCTTCCAGCAGGGCATTTGATATGGCGTTCAGGCTTGAACGGCGAAGCATTTTATAGGGCTTCCCGTATTTTTGGCCGAGTTTTTTCACCTTTGAACAGGCCCCATGGCTGTTGCAGTCCACGGGGCAAAGGATGAGATCGCATCTCTTCACTCTCTGTTCAAGGCCTTCCTGCCCATTCTGCATGTACCCGTCATGATACTCAAAAATGCCGCCGCGTTTTTCCACCAAGCGCTGATAGAAACCCTTCATCTTGGTGATGCCGCCCACAATGAGGATTCGCATCTCAGCCAGTTGAGTTTTAGGGCAGTTTGTCTCATGGCATTTCGTGCATTCAACAACGGATGAGACCTTTTCCACAAGTTCCGTTAATTCCTTGGAAAGATGTCCGTTTGTGGCTTTGAGATCGAAAACCTCAATCTCAAGACGACGTCTTTGCCTTTCCAAAGCCTGAAGATGTTCGGATTGATTTTCAGAATGGGATTTTAATTCTTGAAACTTGATTTGAAGGGCCTGGTTTTCAGGTTCAATGGCAGCCTCATGTCCCTTTTCATCCTCAACCCTGTCGCGATCTCCTTTGTTTTTTTGCAGAAGGCTTCGGGATTCCCGCAATGATACTTTGAGGGCCGAAACCTCTTTTTGCAATCCCCTTGAGCGTTTTTTTGCACGGTTTAACTGTTTTGCCAACTTTTGGTTGGCCTCGAGCTGGAACATAAGATCCTGTCCGTGCCTTGAAGCTTCATGCAGATTGGCATGGCCCAGCATGTGGATCTCACCGAATATCTCCTGTATGGATTCCGTTGAAATATCTTTTCTTACAGCGGCAACAAAGAACAGGGCTTCCATTCTCTCTGTCAAAAAAAATTGCCGCCATGATCTCATGAATCCGTCCTCATTAAGTTCCTTAAGCAGAGGCATTTCTCCCCGATATTTATACTTGAGATAGTTGTCAAGCTTCAGTGAAACTGGATTTTTCGAGTCAAGACGATTCATTATGGACCCGTGGATTTGATAGGGTTTTAATCCCTTTGTTGAATACCGGGCCTTTTTCAGTATCCGTCTTTGTTCCTGTATGGTAAGGCAGGTCCCGACCACAGGACACTTGAGAAAATACTTGATTTCCCATATATGTCTGAGGGAAGATCCTTCAAGGTCGTCCGGAATGTTGACATTTTTTTCAACCCCGTTTTTCGAGACAGGCAGACATTGTTTAAACCCATAACCTGTCTTCGGCATAATAATATTGTTCAAACCGGGTATTGCTTCATGCATGATACATCCCTCCTTAATCTGATTTTTTAAGAATTTTTCACGCCCGTTTTTCCGCCCTGTTTCCAAGACGCCGGCATAAGCACTCGGCGCAGTTACCACCACACCGGCAAAGACCCCTGTTGTTTCCGGCAATGACTCTACATCCATTTGGTGCCATCACAAATGCATGCTTGCCTTTAAAATAAATTCTGTCCCTGGGAATAGTGATTTCACCCATTTGGAAACCAAGAGTTGTGGTCCCGAAAGGAAGTGCTTCTTTAATCTGATCGGTATTGATAAAGACCCTTCCTTTTCCTTTATATTTTTCCCTGATCACGTTTATTATCTGACAGGCCGAACTTCCATCCAGGATACCCTTGGGATATACGTGAAGATTGCCGACACTTCTCCGGCATTCAATCCTGAAATTCTTATGCATATGCTGACCTCCACATTGAATCAAACCTCCAAAATCGACTATTCTGAAATACTCTCTCTGTTTCCTGATCCCATTTTATTTATATGTTCCTTGATTTCCCGGCTGAGGGAACCGTTGACATTTATCCTCGACCGCATGTTTATCAGGCCGAAGCGCCTTGAATACCCTTTTATCCTGTCTGCTGACGACCAGATATTAGCGATTTGTTCCATTTTATTTTTTTGCATTTTTCCCTCCTTTTAAAATTTCAAACAAATACCGTTTTAAAGACAATCCGTCCGATACGGAGCGAAACATTTTTTGGCTTACCCACATATTATTAGGATTTCCTAACATTATTGTCAAAAAAAAGCCCGGATCTCCCTAACAATACATCTCAGGCAGCCTCCTGTTTCTTTGTGAGTATTTTTTTCATGAAAATTTTCGTGTATGGATATCCGTAGATTTTCCTGGAAACCAGCCAGGCGTTTTGTCTGGAAAACCCAAAATGCCTCCCCACATCAGAAAGAGATTTGTCCGGATCCTCTATCATTTTCTTGAATGTTTCCACTGCGCCCCGGCCATAGGTCCTCTCAAACCGTCTTGAAAACCCGTTCGACCTTTTGACCCCGATGGATAATCTCAGTTTCCCGATAAGAGACGGCCTTACATTTAACATGGCGGCAATTTCATAATCATACAGAGAATCCTCTTCTACCTTCTTTCTTAAAAACAAACGCATGTCCATTCCGAATTTTTCCTTTACAGAGTCCTCCAACTGTCTTTTTGTCATTTTTAACCTCGTTTTTTGTGGCTGTGGATAAAAACCAATTAAACCTTTAGCCATTCAGGAAAAGCCGTTCATCCTGCCGTTTTATCGATATTATCAATAAAAAAATCGTTAATGTTAGGCTTGACAAAACTATTACGTTATCCCAAATAAAATGTCAAGGCTTTTTTCAGTTCTTCTTTTAAAACGCCGTATCAGACCTTCATCCGCTGGTTTGCTTAAAACGGTCACATTTAATTTGTTTGAATCGATAGAGACTGGGTGAAGGTGAAGATGCAACTGTCCATTTTTTTGAAAGGATTCTGAGAATAAAAAAAATGTTATTTCCCAAAAGTAACCCGGGGTTTATGTGAATCCAACGGGCTCCACATGAAAAACATTGACATGATTTCCGTAATTTTCTAATAATGTGCGCAACGGGCATCTCGAAGGTGCGAGCAGGGCAGATCATAGTTTAATTTCATTACTATCTTTAATATAAGACTAATTATAAAGCCACGAAGGCACACAGGACCGAAACCTGTAATGTCTTAGTGGCTTTTTTTGTGGGGGACCGGTTTTGTTTACCCGTTCACAAAAAGAAAGACTCTTTAAAACAGGAATCAAATATATCCTTTTCGGGGCCTTGCTGGTCTGGGTGGGCCTTTACCGATTTGGTGCGGCCTCGGCAAACGGGGATGTGCTTAAAAAAGATACAAACAAAGACGGTAACATAGACCAGATTGCCCACTTTGACAAAGAGGGAAAGATCACCATGCTGGAAATCGACAGTAATAGCAACGGGTTTATGGACCGCTTCCAGTATTATGAAAATGAGCAGGTCATCAGGATAGACAGAGACACGAATCACGACCAACGGATTGATAATCGGGATTATTTTGAGGCGGGAAAAAGAATCCGGCAGGAGCGGACGTCACTGGATACCGGAAAGATTAATCAGATAATAACCTTTGACCCCCTGGAACGGCCATTGAAGATACAAAAAGATGTCACCGGAGACGGCCTGTTTGACAGTGTTTATTATTTTGAAGAAGGGAGATTGGCCCGTTCCACCAGGGACTCGGACGGCGACGGAAACGTGAACATATGGCAGACCTATGTGAAAGATAAGCCCGTTGAGAAAAAAGTTGATGATGACGGTGACGGGACGGTGGAGAGGATCATTTTTTATGATTCCGAAGGCCTTCCAAAGGAGAGCCGTCACGACCCGGATGGGGATGGAAAGATGGAAGAGACCCGTTTTTACAGCCATGGAAAACTGGTTGAGCAAAAAAAGGACCTGGATCAGGATGGGTGGTTTGAGATCATTACAAAATTCAGGGACGGCCTTCCATCTGAACAGCGAAAAGACACCAATGGTGACAAATCCTTTGACATATTCATGCGTTTCAAGAATGGAAAACCGGTTTGCCAGGAAAAAGATACCAATCTGGATGGAAAGATGGATTTCTTTTGCCATTTCGACGCACAGGGCCTGGTGGAAATAATCAAGGAAGACACCAGATACACCGGAAGGATAGACAGGATCAGGACCTATTGCAGGGGTGCACCGGTTAAGGCACAAACAGACGCCGACGGCGACGGTTACATGGAAACCTTATCATTTTTTCGAAAAGGCAATATGCACCTCCAGACACAGGACAAAAACCGTGATGGAAAGCCTGATATAAGCGTGTATTTCAATGGGAAAGGGAAAAAGGAGAGGGTTCTGAGCGATACGGACCTGAACGGCAAAACGGATGCATGGCAATATTATAAGGGTGGATTCCTTGCCAGAATCGAAAGAGACGAAAGTGGAAACGGGGAGGTTGACTTGAAGGTCTTTTATGGGAATGGGAAAAAACAAAGACTTGTCAGGGACCAGGACCAGGACGGCAGGTTTGAGACCGAGCAATGGTTCAACCGGGATGAATGGTCCGTGGTAATGGAACTGGATAAGGATGGGGATGGGTCGGCGGATCTGCGCTGTTTCTACAAAAAAGGCGTTTTGAGACTCAAGGAGATTGATGAAGATTGGGATGGGACTATTGATTTAAAGGAATACTATGATGAAAAGGGCAGACTTAGGAAAAGTGAAGAGAAAGATGGGAACAGTGACGGATTAAATATCACCTGGTTTTACAACGAGGCCGAAGAGGTTATCCGGGCGGAAAAGGATAATAACTCCGACGGCAGGACGGATATCTGGTACTACTATCAAGAAGGCCGGCTGACCGCAGTGGAAGAGGACACAAATGGGGACGGCAAGCCTGATCTCTGGGAGGACTATGATGAGTCAGAGGCCCTGGTCAAACGGTCCAAGGACCTGAATTTTGACGGAAAACCTGATGTTGAGGAGATAGCAGGTAGGCAGGTGAGAAAATAAAAGGAGGTCAATATGATTGATTTTTTATCAAAGGGTGGGGTTCTTGTAGTGCCCATCCTTCTTTGTTCCGTAATCGCATTAGCCATTTTTTTGGAACGGCTTATCCGGTATTCCCGGGTGCGGATTCGGGGGGATGGTCTGGTGGAAAAAATAGGCCGGCATATCAAAAACAATGAGGATCATCAGGCATACGAGCTGGCCGGCAAAAGCGATTCGCCCATGGGACGTGTCCTGGCACAGGCCATGGAAGTCAAGGATCAGGACAGAGAAACCTTGGAGACCGTGATTATCCATGCTACGGATGAGGAAGTGACTGGTCTTTCCCGATATCTTCAGGCACTGGCCACCATCGGAAACATCGCCCCGCTGTTAGGACTTTTGGGAACCGTCCTCGGAATGATAAAGGCATTCATGGTTATTCAGCAGATGGGCGGCAAGGTGAATGCGGCGGTCCTTGCGGGAGGCATATGGGAGGCCATGCTGACTACTGCCTTAGGTCTCGCCGTGGCCCTTCCCACCATTGTGGCCCACAGTTACCTGGTTGCCCGTGTGGATAGATATGAGTCCCAGCTCCAGGACGGGACAGTAACCTTCATCAAGGCTTTAGGCCGGCGGTCCTGAAGGAGATAAGCGATGCTTGTTCATAGAAAACGAGGAGAACGTTTCCAGGTGCAGATGCCGCTTACTTCCCTGATTGACATCGTGTTTTTGCTCCTGGTCTACTTTCTGTTGACCACCAACTTTATGGTGGATGAGGGGATCAAGATAAAACTCCCCCAGGCAAAGGCTTCCGCACCCCAGACAGAGCAGGAAATAACGGTTTATGTAGACAGAGACGGGCGCGCCTTTCTGGAAAATCAGGAGGTTCCGCTTGCCGGTCTTTTTGACCGGCTCAAGGAAATGATCGGCGAGAGGAAGGATAAGCTAGTTGTGGTCAGGGCCGATAGGGCCGTGATTCTCAATAAGGCGGTTAAGGTGATGGATGTGGCAAAGGCGGCAGGTGCCGCAAGACTCTGCTTGGCCACGGAGAAGGATTTTTAGACAGGGATTTTTTGAAAAAAATTAAATTTAATCCGTGAAATCTGTGAAATCCGTGTCTAACGATGAGGAGTCTAAATGAAATATTCCGACCTGACAGAGAAAATCATAAACGCAGCATATAAGGTCCATAACGAACTTGGCTTTGGATTCCTTGAAAAGGTCTATCAAAATGCTCTTATGATTGAATTGAAGAGGATGGGCTTGAAAGCGAGTAGCGAGATGCCCATTAAAGTCTATTATCGGGATCAAATTGTAGGTGAATATGTGGCAGATATAATTGTTGAAGATAAAGCGATACTTGAGCTCAAAGCTGTAAAAGATCTGGCACAGATCCATGAGGTTCAATTAGTCAATTATTTGAAAGCAACCGGTATAGAAGTTGGTTTGTTGATAAACTTTGGCCATTCCGTTCAAATAAAAAGAAAAGTATTCGATAAGAAATAAAGCAATTAGCTCTTTAATCAGAGAAATCCGTGAAATCCGTGTCGAAAAACAAAACAAAACCCAACTGGTTGCTGCGCGGCCTGATCGGTGTCTCTTTTGGCATTCATTTAGTGATATTCATGCATATTGCCGGGATTTATAAGTCGAGCGCATTGACCTATATCGAGTTGACTCTCAGGGATATTTCGAAACCGCCATCAAGAAGCATACCGAGACCACGCTTACGGCCCAAAATGATTGTAAGGCCGCATGATGTCAAAAGGCTGAAGGTGCGCAAAAGAGTCGTCCCGAGACTTAAACCTTTGAAGATCGAAAAGGCAGGCACGGATCTGCCGGACAGCCTGGTGGAGAGGATAAGCATGCCGGACATTCTGGAGAATACAAGGTTAGAAATTGCTGCGTGGGAGCCTGGGACATTGGGAGAAACGAGCGACTACATAACCTCCAATGAATATTTTGAGATGGTGCGGCTCAGGATAGAGCGTTATAAAGCATATCCTGCTGCGGCCAGGGTCAGACAGATTGAGGGCCGTGCCGTTGTCGGCTTTGTGATTGCATCCGACGGCCGGTTAATCAGTCTGAAGGTTGTCAGGAGTTCAAGAAACAAGGCCCTGGACCAGGCAGCTCTCAGGGCCGTTCAAAAGGCATCACCCTTCCCGAGACCCCCGGCGAATCTGTTCGCAGGATCAATACCTTTAGAGTTGACAATCGTGTTTGAGCTTACGTGATGAACACTGCACAAAGATAATGTATTTTTCTTGACAAATGGATGGCAAGAAATGTAAGTAACACTACGAATTAAATACGCAATAAGAAATTGCGATTTTAGCCAGTACTTTACTCAAAAATAAGACCTAAAACAATAAGCCAGGAAGGCCAGACCGTGAGCGGAATCCGGTAGTGCGTTCCTGGCTTTTTTTATTGAGCAAAGGTTGAAAGGAGGTGATTTCACACAAGTGATATATTCACTAACAGATTGACATAAGAAGCTTATAACAAAAAGGAGGACAGCCTTCCTCGCCAAAGGAAATCCGGCTGCCCTCCCGGGATGAAGTCCCTCGGGATGAGGGATACTTCAATTTCCTTTATACCATCGAAGTATTCCTCCGTCAATCCCTTCAGGCGTTCCGGGGCCATCTTCAACTCATTAATCGAGGAAGGAGTGAAACAAAAATGGAATCAAGGAGAAAAAGAACCTTTTTTTGGATAATAGGTATTCTGACTGCGATTACCTTTGCACCAGGCGTGTTCGGAATTTCAGCAATTGCCCAGGAGGACGTCTCAGAAGCCATTGATATCGGCAAAATTACGGTTATGGCCCCACAGCCAGGCGTTGAAATCACAACCGAAAAAACCATTATCAGGATGGATGAATTCAAAAAGCCCGGTGAGGTTCGCACCCTGACCGATGTGCTTACCGAGATCGGCGGGGTTGATGTGCAGCGTGTCAATCCGCTGATGGCAAGCCCTGGTGATGAGGTATCCATCCGGGGTCTTAATGAAGGCCGTCTGGTAATAGAAATCGACGGCCGGCGTATCAATCATACAGGACATTACGGCAGGTACATTGTGGACTGGTCCACGTTGAATATGGATGATATTGACCATATTGAAATCATTCGCGGAGGACATTCGGTACTTCATCCCTTTGCCATCGGAGGTGTGATAAATATCGTTACGAAGAAGGGAAAGAAGACCGGGGACCTTAAACCTGCCGCCGATGTCAGGACGGCTTACGGGAAGTATAACACCTGGAACGCATCAGCTTCCGTTAAAGGCGGTGCGGGGAATTTTGTGGGCTATAACTTTTCAGTAAGCACGCAGGAGAGCGATGGTTATCTCAGAAATAACTTTCAGGAAACAGATAGCTTTAACGGGCATCTGACCTTTTTTCTCCCCGGTGATGCCACCCTCAGCCTTGGAGTCAAGCGTTCCGAAGTGGTCTACGGTGATCCGGTCATAAATGATCCGGCCCGGGCCGACTATGATGATGACTACCCAAAATATTACGCAAATCGTGACCAGTTGAGACATATAGACTGGCCTCAATTTGCCGGGCCACAAACCCCGAAATGGGAAAAAGACACCACCTACCTGGATGCTGTTCTTGACGTTCCCATGGGTCCCGGAATCGCCAAGGTCCACTATTTTCAGACCGTGGGCAGAAGGTGGACCAGTATGTACAATTCTATGGGCGTATTCCAGAAAGACGATTTCGCGGACGATGAGACACAGGGTGTCATCGTCGAGTACCGGGATATTGATCTGTTTGATTCCCATAGTGTAACAGTGGGAGCCGAATGGCAGGAACTTGGCTGGCCTGACGAAAATCCCATAATCTACAAAGTCCAGTCGGCATATATCCAGGATATCATCAGCGTGGGTGATCGCTGGAGGTTTACACCCGGAGTTCGCTACTACCATATTGACATGGATACGTATTTTTCCAACTTTGCACAAGGTCCGTTTCCCGCTAACTGGCCCCAGGAAGGCAAAGAACAGACCGAATCCGGTTTCTATCCAAGCATGAAGGTTGATTTCCAGGCAACTCCTGAAACGGCCCTCTATGCCGCGGTGAGCCGTTCCTACCGGCTCCCGTGCCCGTGAGACTATTACTGGTGGGCGCGGTGCGCGTCCTTAGATAACCCTCAACTAAAACCGGAATCGGCCTGGGAGTATGAACTCGGGGTAATTCAGGATTTTAAACCTCTGACCGTGAGAACGGCCGGTTTTTATTATGACATCAAGGACTTCATCAATGACAACGGCATCACAGCCGCAGGTGCCCTGGGACCGTCCTTCGGCAGTAACTGCCTCTATAATATTGATCATTTCAAACTTTACGGAGTAGAGCTTGAGGCCGCCATCCATGTGGGAAAAAGGTTTCGGGCAACGGCAGCTTATGTCTATCAGGAGTATGATGCGGACAAAACAGGGTTTGAAGCAGCTTGGTCATACTACCTGCCTGCTCTTTTGCCTAAGCACAAGATCAAATTATTAGCCCGGTATAATGTCTGGCCGGATGGATGGCTGGAGTTAAGCTCACGTTATGTGGGTGGTCGGGATTCTCAGCGGGGCCCTGAACTGGATGACTATATCACGGTGGACGTAGGCATTGAGCAGAAGTTCAAATTTCATGGTGTGGAGTGGACGGCCTCAGCCTTTGTCAACAATGTGACCGGTACCGATTACCAGGAACAGGCTGGCTTTGAAATGCCCAAGTATGTTTGGGGACTTCAGTTTGGCTCTAAGTTTTAAAATGAGGAGAAAAACTCATGAAGGAAATAAAGCGGATAATTCTTGTTGCAGTGATCACCCTGTCAGTTGCAGCGGTATTGTGGCCATCACAGGCAGCAGCCTGGGGCCGCGGCCATTTCTATGTTATCGGGACCGGTCCGGCAGGTCCCGGGACCGCGACACTGCAGGCACTGGAAACCATCAAGAAAATGGACATTATTGTGGCCTCGGATCAACATGTGAAGCTGTTTGCGGAGTACGTAGGCGATAAACCCGTCCTGTTTGATCCATGGACGGATATTTGGGACTACAAAGGGAAGCCGCAGCAGAAGTTAAACAGGGAGGAATTGGTCCAATTCAAAGTAGAGCGTTTCCGGATACGGGATGAGCGGGTGGGGCAATTCAAACGCCTCATGACAGAGGGAAAAGATATCGGGCTCCTGGACTCCGGAAATCCCTGCCTTTACGGCCCGAGCCACTGGTATGCGGAGCAATTGGACTCAGAGGACCTGGTCATTATTCCGGGCATGGGATGCGATGCGGCGGCCATGGCTGCCTTGGGTAAAAGCACCATCCCCGCACATGACACGCATTTTGTCATACAAACCGCCCCTTTTTCTTTGACTGGATGGCGGATGGAGGAGCGACAGGTTCTAAGGGATCTGGCAAAATATCCTTCTACCATGGTTTTTTACATGGCTCTCTGGAAACCAAAAGGTCTTTTTGCAGCACTAAAGGAAGTTCTGCCGCCGGATATGCCCTGCGCCGTGGTCTATTGGGCCGGTTATCCCGACCGGGAGCGCATCGTGCGAGGGACAGTGGCCGATATGGGAGAAAAAGTGTCAAAAGACAAGGAAAGATTCATGGGCCTTCTCCTTGTCGGACGTTTTATGGAGGGCAAGCCATATGAAACGGCCATGAAACGGATGCAGGAAAAGCTCAATAAATAACACCAGAGAACGTTTGTGAGTGAGTTCCCCGAACATGACGCCGTAAAATACCTTCGGGGAGTTTTATTTGAATGGAGATGCTAAATAACAGACGAGGTATTCCGTGATGAAAAAGATTCTTTTGTTTGCACTGATATTACTATTCTATTTTTCGACCCCAATTGCCCATGCTCACCGCTTGTGGCTCAACATTGATAATGAGCAAGCCAAGGTCGGTCAGTCTGTTCGGATTGAGATCGGCTGGGGACATAAATTCCCTAAAGATGAGGTGATCAAGGCAAACTTCCTGCACCAGGTTTATGCCCTGGATTCAAAGGACGAAAAGGTTCCTCTTAAACGGATCTCTTCAACCGGGTTTGAATTTGTCCCCGGAGAAGAGGGCACGTACATTATACTGGCGGATATCCATCCGGGTTTTCTCAGTAAGACCACGGATGGATATAAGCTCCGGTCCAAAAAGGGACTGGAGAATGTGATTAGTTGCTTCCGTTATGATATGCGGGCCAAGGCCATAATCTGTGCGGGCGAAAAGGCAAAAATGACGGATCGGGCCACAGGCGATATACTGGAGATCGTTTCTCTTACAGATACGAGAGGGTTGAAAGAGGGCGATGTTTTTCGGGTAAAGGTGCTTTATGATGGGAAACCCCTTCCTTTCATTAACGTGAACGCTACTTATGAAGGTTTTTCAGACCTGCCGAATGCATTCGCTTTGAATACAAAGACCGATGAAAGAGGCCTTGCTGATATCAAGATACCAAGAAATGGAAGATGGATGGCGAATGTTATGTACGAGGTGCCCTACATTAATATTAGGGAATGTGATAAGTACAGGTATAATGCCTCTTTCACTTTCAAAGTGAAGTAATTATAGGTATGGATTGAGTGAATAAAACAACAGGAATTAGCGAGGTAAGGAATGTTTCGTAAAATAAACATCACTGCATATGTGTTCTTATTGTTTTGCCTTTTTCCCTGTTTCGCATATGCCCATACCTATAGGGTATCTGCCATTGTCGATACCGACATGGCCATGGATGACATACGGGCCGTTGTCATGCTCCTTAACTCGGACATGTTTGATATCCCGCTTATGGTCACTTCGGACGGAGCAGCATCCCCTTGCGGCGGTGCCCGGAATTTAAGGACGCTTTTGAGTTATTTTGAAAGAAAAGGCACTGGAATTGCCGAAGGACGGCTCCTGAAGAAGGCGGCACCTCCCTGGAGGGCACTTTCAGAGGATATAAAGTGGCCGGAGCAGGTGAAATTGCCCGACAATATTCCCGTGGGCCCCAGGGGAGCAGCAGAGATTGTAAAGATATTGGAATCTCAGGACCAGGCTATCCTATATCTCTGCCTCGGCCCCCTGACAAACCTGGCCGATGCCCTGAGGTTAAATCCGCGGATAAAAAATAAGATCTCTCGTCTCATCTATTACGGTTCACCTCCTGAAGCCGCCCTGCCTGATTGGAATACCAATCGAGATCTGAGTGCCGCACGCATTGTCTTTGGATCAGGTTTGAGAATTTATTGCATGAGCCTTCCTAAGGAAAAACTGCTTTGCTTTGATTTTGGGCTTTACAGGCAAATAGAATCCATGGATACGGAGGCAGCTCGCCTTGTGACAAAAATTCACCGGCCCCCTGACATCCAGAGGCTCTTATCTGAAAAACATTTTTGTGTTTGGGATGAAATGACCGTAATTTATCTCAATCGACCATCACTATTCAAATTTGTACCCTCAGCCGATCATGCTCACGTCATGTCTCTCTCGGCCTTTAAGGCTGCAGGCGTTCATAATACGTATTTGAAACTCCTGGGACATGCCGCGGACTTTCATCTGAATCCCCGTAATGCGGTCGTCTTAAAGGTTTTTCCGGATGATCCTTCACTCTTCAGGGAGGATGTCAGCCCATATGTAAAAAAAATCATTGCAAAATATGGCCTTGAAGAATGGAAGGCGTGTCTGTTGACCAACGAGTTTCACCGCCATTTAGGTATTTATTCACTTATCGGGGCCAAGATGGGGGTCAGGGCGAGGGAGATACTGGAAGCTCCTTTTGATACATTGCAAGTTGTTTCATTCGCCGGAAATAGTCCTCCCTTGAGCTGCATGAACGATGGTCTCCAGGTGGCCACGGGGGCGAGTCTGGGACGGGGGGCCATTCAAATTTCTGATGAAAACCCGTGTCCGGCGGCTGCTTTTCAATTTAGGAATAAAAAGCTGACCTTAAGGCTAAAATCGTTCTGGTTCGACAAGATCAAAGGGGACATCAAGTCAGCCTTGAAGAAATATGGCGGCTTGAACCCCGAATATTTCGCCCATATCCGTGAACTATCCATTAGCTATTGGCAGGATCTCAATCGCAGGGATATTTTTGATGCAGTAATAGACCAATGAAGATCGAATAACCGGACAAAGATGTTGCGGACAATGAAAGGGGGGCATTATTTATGTGTGAGGCAAATGTGCACCTTATAAAGGACGGGAGTGAGAAGATGTTTATCATGGAAAGTGTGGATATTTTAAGGCGAGAGGATGATGGTATCTATCTTGAGAGCATATTTGGAGAACGTCTTAAGATAAAGGCGTACGTCAAGGAGATGAATCTGGTTGATCACTGTATTTTGTTAGTGGAAGATTAGATAGATAAGACAACTATCAATTGAGGGATACAAATGGATTAACATCACTATCAAACAAGTCGGTTGCGAATTGAAAAAACAGGGAGGCTTTAAATATGGATTTTATTGAAAAGGCAAGGATCAGATTGGAGAACTGGATCACACACAATGATCATCACCAGGAGGAATACGAAATGTTTGCCGAGCAATTAGAGTCGGCGGGGAAGAAAGATAGTGCGGCTTATGTCCGGGAAATGATCGAGATGGCGGCAAAAAGCACTGAATGTTTACGCAAGGCTTTAAAGGCACTCGAGTAATTCGATGGCTATCATTCAATGGGGAGGTTTTCCATGTGTGAAGCTCATGCATTTATTTTGAAAGATGGGGAAGAAGAAATGTTCCTGGAAAGCGTTGATCTCATAGAATTAGAGAGGGGTGAGGTCAAGCTTATCAGTATCTTTGGCGAGCAAAAGACACTAAAGGCCAGGCTCAAGCTCTATGATAATACCAAGAGAAAGATCGTGTTTGAACCGCTTTAAGCCGGGAGAGATAATAATACCCTTATTCTCTGGTAACAGAAAGGTGTTTGTTTGAATTAAGATAATTCCGTACATATTCTTTTGTGGCCGTATCAATATCCATACAGGTATGTGAGTATCCGGCGGATCGCAACTTTGTCATATCAGCACATGTGTAGTACTGATATTTTTCCTTCAGCTTATCAGGCACGGGGATGTACTCGATGTTAAGAGGCCTGCCGACTGCCTGAAACAAAGAATCTGCCACCTGATTCCACTGCCGGGCAATACCTGTGCCGACATTGAAAATGCCGTTTATCTTTGGGTTGTCGAGAAAGAAGAGGGTCATATCGACTGCGTCTTTAACGTAGATGAAGTCGCGAAGCTGCTCCCCATCTTTATATTCATCACGGTATGATTTATAAAGGCAAATCTTCCCTTCATCACACACGAGCGGATAAGCTTTGTTTATCACGCTTCTCATCTCACCTTTGTGATATTCATTAGGCCCGAAGACATTGAAATATTTCAGCCCCACAACATGTTTAAGCCACCCTTTGCGAAGGGCAAGGAGATCAAATAGATGTTTTGAGTACCCGTACATATTTAGCGGACGAAGAAGGTGTAATTCATCCTCTTTATCACGATAACCCCGTTCACCGTCTCCATAAGTGGCAGCGCTGGAGGCATATATAAGCCTGCAGGCGCGGTGTTCTTCCTGCCATGTGGCGAGACGGGCTGTGTACCGGTAATTGTTTTCAATGAGATAATCAGCATTTTTCTGGGTTGTGGAAGAACATGCGCCAAGATGGAAAATAGCTCTGATACTGTTTCCGAAATATCCGGCTTCAAGTTTTTCAATAAAGTCAGATTTGTCGAAATAATCGGAAAATCGAAGGGGAACAAGGTTTTTCCACTTCTCCGTTTCGCCTAAGTGATCGACAATAACAATATCATTGACACCGCGCTTGTTGAGTCCCCACACGAGCGCACTTCCAATAAAACCGGAACCACCTGTTACAATAATCATATATTATCCCCTGATTTGAGTGTACTGCCTTGAATTTATATGTTTCTATGTTTTTTAACCGTTTAATCCTACCACTTTGCATCCGGCACAGTCTTAAAAATCTATACCGTATTTGTGGCTGGATGCAACTATAAATGTTTGGATTGCACTTGAGATGCTGTTCAGATTGACAATCAACGGTGTTTTCTACTAAGTTGCGATCAACAAAAATGAATTTTATCATTTCACTTTGAGGTAAATATATGATTTTGATGGTCGTGGATGGACAGGGAGGTGGCATTGGAGCCACCATCATCAAACGTCTGAGGGATGCCACTGGTCATGAACTGGAGATCCTGGCTTTGGGCACAAATTCCATTGCCACCTCCCGTATGCTGAAGGCAGGTGCCAACAAAGGGGCAACAGGCGAAAACGCCATGGTCCGCACCAGCCCGGGTGTGGATGTCATCATCGGCCCCCTCGCTATCCTTATGGCCAATGCTATGATGGGGGAACTTACCCCCAAAATGGCAGAGGCCATCAGTTCCAGCAACGCCAGAAAGATCCTGATCCCCCTTACACAGGAAAATGTAAGGGTTGTAGGAGTAAGCAACGAGCCTTTGCCTCACTTAGTGGATCAGGCGACACAGGTGATAAGGGAGATGAATGCCCGTTTGTGAAGCAGCAGTAT